>JBDIAM010000097.1:0-10990 GCA_039812445.1 Piscicoccus intestinalis
GACGACCTGGTGTTCAAGGCGCTGGCCGACCCGACGCGGCGGCTGCTTCTCGATGCGCTGTTCACCAAGGGTGGACGCACCCTCGGCGAGCTGGAACAGGTCGTGGCCGAACGCACGGAGATGACGCGATTCGGGGTGTCGAAACACCTCAAGCTGCTCGAGCAGGCCGACCTCGTCGTCTCTCGCAAGCAGGGCCGGGAGAAGCTGCACTACCTCAACCCGGTCCCCATCCGGTTGATCCACGACCGCTGGATCGACAAGTTCACGCAGCACCACGTCACGGCCCTGGCCGATCTCAAACGACAGCTGGAGGACAAGCCATGAGCAGCACCGACGACCTGACGATGACCGACGGCACCGACCGCAACGCACCCGACGTGCAGGTGTTCCGGGTCTACATCGAGGCGACCGCGCAGCAGGTGTGGGACGCCATCACGAGCAAGGAGTTCAGCACCAAGTACGGCTACGGCGGCGAGGTGTTCTACGACCTCGTCGCCGGCGGCGAGTACCGCAGCGACACCACCGCCGAGATGAAGCAGATGGGCATGGGCGACGTCGCGGTCACCGGCCAGGTGCTGGAGGCCGACCCGCCGCACCGACTCGTGCAGACCTGGATCGCCGCCTGGCACAGCGAGGAGACCACGCTGACGTGGGAACTCGTCGAGTACGGCGGCCCGCTCACCGGCCTGACCCTGACCCACGACTGCACCGGCGCGCAGAACACCGCCCGCGACATCGAGGGCACCGGCAACGCCGAGCAGGGTGGCGGCGGCTGGCCGTGGGTGCTCGCCGGCCTCAAGACCTACCTGGAGACGGGGCGCCAGATGGTCGGCTCCGGCTCCTGAGTCGACCACCCGCGGCGAGGCCGGTCGCCAGCCGGCCTCGCCGCGGTCCTGGGTCTATGCGCGGAATCCGGTTGTCGACCGCTCACTCTCGTGGAGGCGCGGAGCGTCTGGAGCCGGTTCGCTGCGACCTCGCCGGCCCGCTCTCGCAGGTTCGCGGGCTGCCCGGCAGGGCGTGCACGACGATCCCCTGCGCGGCGGCGCTCACCGCGAGGATGCCCGCCCGTGCGCCCGTCACAGCGGGAGGTCCGGGAACGGCTGCGGCCACGGCGAGGGCGGACACCAGCGCCGCAACTCCTGCTCCGAACGGTCCCCGAGCGGGATCGGACACGGCGGCGGCCAGCAGACCGTCGGCCTTGCCATGTCGTCGGGCGCAGGTCGCGGCCAGCACTCCCATCGGCCCGATGCCGACGAGGACGTGCCCGTCACGACGGAGCCGGCCGTCGATGTCGTCGGTGCAGCACCCGTCTCGGCCGCGTGGGCCACCTGGCCGCCTGCGAACGAGGCGGCCAGCAGGCCCGCCACCGTGGCCGCTCGCGCCCGTGGGAATCGCCGGCGCGCCGCGGCCTTCGTCGTCGTGTGTGTCATCTCGTCCTCCCATGCCGTGCCTCGGGGGCCCCGATGTCATCGAGGCCCGCCGAGGGTGTGTCCCTGACACCACGAGACTGCGAGCGCGACACCGGCTCCAGCATCGGCCTCGATGCTGATCTACGGCTACGTCAGCGCGATGACGCGACGAGGGGCTGCGGCATCCACGGCCGGCGAGCGGGCCTTCGGGCGAACGGTCGTCAGGCCCGGCCCGCGGGGATGCGGGCGCGCACGCGGAACGCCTGCGCCGTGCCGTCGGCCTCGACGTCGCCACCGAGTTCGGCGAGGCGTTCGGCGATGCCGCGCAGGCCCATGCCACACCCGTGACCCGACAGCGCCGCGTCGCGTCCGGCGCCGCCGACGCTGACGACGTGCGTGACCACCGAGTCGTCGTCGATCTGGAAGTGGATGCCGACCCGGCAGCCGCGGCCCTGGTGGCGCAGAGCGTTGGCCAGCGACTCCTGCACGACGCGCAGCACGGCGTGCTGCTCGGCCGGCGGGAGGGCGGCGACGGCCTGAAGTCCGACCGTGCTCACGCGCAGACCGCACGCCCGCGTGCTGTCGACGAGTGCGCCGATGTGCGCGACCAGGTCACCGGAGCCGGTGCGAGCCGAGGGCTCGTCGGCGGGCTCCGGCGGTTCGGACAGGAAGCCCAGCAGGCTTCGCAGCTCCTGCATCGCGGACGTGCTCGTGGCCGTGATGTGCCCGAGCGCGTCGGTGACCCGGGGGTCCCCGGGCGGCAGGGCGCGGGCCCCGGCCGCCTGCATCGTGATCGCACCGATCGTGTGCGACAGAACGTCGTGCAACTCCCGCGCCAGGGCGACGCGATCCTGCTGGCGCGTCAGGTGCAGGCGCGCCGCGAACACCTCGTCGCGCAGCCGCAGCATCTGCGCGTTGCGATAGGTCACCTGGCCGGCCATCCACACCAACGCGGTCATCACGCCCCACAGCGCGGCGTTGAGCGCCGTGCCGAGGCGATCGACTCCGCTGAGCGCGGCGGCGTTGGCGGCGTTCAGTAGCCACGGGGCGGCGCTGGCGCTCAGGTAGGGCCAGGCGCGGCGCGTCGGAATCCGGCGCGCCAGCTCGTAGAGGGCCAGCAGCAACGCCGTGAACGGCTGGTAGTGGGGCAGCAGCGCGCCCCAGGCCAGGGAGTACGCCCAGGCCACGACGAAACCGGTGGGTGCGACGCGGCGTTCGTCGAGCAGCACGGCGAAGACCGCGACGGCGCCGGCCCCGACCACCCAGGTCGGCGCAGCGCCGCCCCAGCGCAGCGACCCGTCTCCGCCCCACATGGCGAGGTCGAGCGCCGCGGCCGCGAGGCACACGCACACGCGCGACCAGCGGGGCCGCCACCGTCGCGGTGCGGCCCCGCTCTCGACGCGTGTCGACACCGGCTCCGTCAGCGGCACCCCCAACAGCCCGGCCACAGGTGGCACCACGGCGGACGGACGCCGCCCATCCGGGTGCTCTCCCGGCGTTCGAAGCCGGGGCCATCGGGCGCGGCCGGAGGCTGAGTCGGGTCGGCCGCGCCGGCCGCCAGCAGGAACTCCTCCAGGGCGGTGAAGCGCGCGGGGTCCTCGCCGAGGCTCGGAGTCGGGATGGGCGTGGGCTCCTCGGCGATCGGGAAGTCCAGCTCGACGGCGACGAGCTGGCCCGGCACGGTGTCGTTGCCGAGGATGACGCCGCCGTCGACGACGTACCTGGAGAACTCGGTGTCGACGACCACGCGGAGCCGGTTCACGGCCTCGCCGTCGGCCAGCACCGTCGCGGCCGCGCGCGGGTGCAGGACGACGAACGTGGTCGTGGCCAGGGTGGCGTCACCGAGGAACTCCCCGGTGGTACCGTCGCCGCCGAGGCGCCAGACCGACACGCGAAGCGCCGAATCCGGTTGCCCCGGAGTCTCATCACGGTCCGGCGGCTGGGGGTTGAGTCGATCGGTCATGGTCGGGTCTCCGATCCGAAGGCCGGGATCGGCGCGGCCCCGCAGCGATACGCGAGCACGACGGCCTGGGTGCGGTCCCGGGAGTCTGTCTTGGTCAGGATGCGCGACACGTGCGTGCGCACGGTCGCCTCGCTCACGACGAAGGCCTCGCCGATCTCGCGGTTGGACAATCCGTGCGCCATGAGGCGCAGCACGTCCAGTTCCCGCGGGGTCAGGTCGGCGAGCGGGTTGCCGTCACCGGGGCGCTCCCACGGCTGCTGTCTGCGCAGGGTGTCGAGCACGGGTGAGGTCACCGCCGGGTCCAGCCAGCTGCGGCCGGCCGCCACGGCGCGCACCGCCTCGCCGAGCCGGGTCGGTGCGGAATCCTTGACGAGGAACCCGTCGGCCCCGGCGCGCAGCGCCCGCACCACCGTCTCGTCGTCGTCGAAGGTGGTCAGCGCGAGAACGCGCGGGCGCCCGGCGCCGGAGTCGGCGATGCGGCGGATCGCCTCGGTGCCCGCCAGCAGGGGGAGGCCGAGGTCCATGAGCACGATGTCGGGTGCGAGGTCGCCGGCGGATTCGACGGCGACGAGCCCGTCCCCGGCCTCCCCGACAATGCTCACGTCGTGCTCGGCGGCGAGCAACATGGCGATGCCGGAACGCACCAAGGGGTCGTCGTCGACGACCAACACGCGGATCACACTGCCTCCGTTAGTCGCTCGTGGGTCTGGACTCGCGGAGGGGTTGCGAGGTGGTGGTCGGCAGCCGCCGGCGGCGCGAGGCCGTCAACGGCTGCCGAGGTCTCGGCGCGGCTATTGGGCCACCGTCACCCAGGCGCTGCCGTTCGAGTCGACCGGGTGGTCGGTGTACATCACGCCGCCGCTGGAGTTCGTGTACTTGTAGATCGTCTGCCCGTTCATCACCCGAGTCGCCGTCAGCCTCCAGCCGCCCGTCGCGGACGCGGAGTCCACCGGCAGGGCGGCCAGACCGGCGGTGGCCAGCAGTGCGCTCAGGGCGATGGTCGTCAGCCTCTTGTTCATGTCGTGTCCCTCCCCTCATCGGCAGCGCGGGCTGCGCCACCTGGGATATCGACGCTAAGAACGCGAGAGGGCGCGGATCGTCAGCGCGCAGGCGTATTCCGTCGTACGCGCCCAGGCTGATGCGGGCGGTCGACGTGCGCTGGTAGGGCGCCTGACGGCACTCGGTCGCGCGGCGGGCCCGGTCAGGGTGTCTGCCCGGCGCCGGTCGGGGGCAGGGGGCCGGTCAGGTAGCGCTGCACGCTGGGGGCGATGAGCGTGACCAGGTCGTCGAGGCTGTGCTCGACCAGCGGCGGCACCCGCAGGATGTAGCGGCCCATCGCGATGCCGACGATGTGGGTGATGGCCGTCGCGATGCGCAGTTGCGGGTCGTCGTCGGGCAGGTGGGGGCGCAGGCCCTCCATCACGGTCGACATGATGAACTCCCGCAGCCGCGCCATCGCCTGCTCGTTACCGAACGCCGACACCACGGCCGCGCGCATCGGTGCCGCGGTCGGCGGCTCGTCCCACAGCTGGAGGTAGGCGCGCGCCAGCCGCTCCCCCCATTGATCGCGCGGTCCGTCGACGGTCTGCAGGACGACCCCGAGCGCGTCGATCGGCAGCTCCATGGAGGCCGTGAACAGGCCCTCCTTGTCGCCGAAGAAGTGTCGGATGAGCCCCGGGTCGACCCCGGCCGAGCCGGCGATCGCCCGCAGGGTCGCGCCCTTGTAGCCGTGCGCGCTGAACTCCGCGCGAGCCGCGCGCAGGATCTCCTCCCGCGTCGAGACGGGCCCCGGCCGACGTCCGGTGCGGCCCGCGCTCTCATCCGACATGTGCGTCTCCCCGGTGCTCCCTCATGACTGCGCCAGTATTCCACAACTGTTGATTTCTACAGATGAAGAGTTCTACAGTTGTGGACATGGCCGCGCGGCGACCGCCGTGAACATCGAGCGGCGACGTCTGACGACTTAACCCACGCCAGGAGGAGTCATGACAACTACGTCTGAGCGCGACACCGGCTCCGAGAAGTCGAACGGGAGCCGCAGCGAGCGCACGACCTGTGTCGTGGTCGGCGGCGGACCGGCCGGAATGGTGCTGGGGCTGCTGCTGGCTCGCGCCGGAGTCCACGTCACGGTGCTGGAGAAGCACGCCGACTTCCTGCGTGACTTCCGCGGCGACACCGTGCACCCCACGACCCTGGACCTGCTCGACGACCTCGGGCTGTTCGAGCGGTTCGACGCCCTGCCGCACAGCACGCTGACCCGGGCGCGGGTGCAGGGCCCGGACGGGCGGGAGGTCACGCTCGTCGACCTGTCGCGGCTGCCGCTGCGGCACCCGTACATCGCGATGGTGCCGCAGTGGGACTTTCTCGACCTGCTCGCCGACGCCGGCCGCGAGGAGCCGACGTTCGATCTGCGGATGCGCCACGAGGTCACCGGTGTGGTCCGCGAGGGCGGGCGGGTGGTCGGCGTCGACGTGACGACGCCGCACGGTCCGGCTCGGCTGCTGGCCGATCTCGTCGTCGCCTGCGACGGGCGCTGGTCGCTCGTGCGTCGCGAAACGGGTTTGCCCCAGCGCGAATTCCCGGTCGGCTTCGACGTCTGGTGGTTCCGCATCCCGACCCGGCGCGACCTGGCCGAGTCGCTGCTGCCGCGGTTCAACGACGGCGAGGTCGCCATCGCGATCCCGCGGGAGGGCTACCTGCAGGTCGCCTACCTGGGCCGCAAGGGCAGCGACGCGGCGCTGCGGGCGCGCGGCATCGAGGACTTCCGGGCGCGCATCGCGAGGCTGCTGCCGCAGGTCGGCGACGACGTCGCGGGCATCGCCTCGATGGACGACGTGAAGCTGCTCGACGTGCGCGTGGACCGCCTCCGTCGCTGGCACGCGCCCGGGGTGCTGTGCATCGGCGACGCGGCCCACGCGATGTCGCCCGTCGGGGGAGTCGGTATCAACCTGGCCGTGCAGGACGCCGTCGCCACCGCCCGCCTGCTGGCCGAGCCGCTGCGGCAAGCCGGGTCGGTCGGCCCGGTGCCGGAGGCGGACCTGCGCCGGGTGCGCCGGCGTCGCCTCCTGCCGACGGTCCTGGTGCAGGGTCTGCAGCGGGTCATGCACGCGGCGCTCATCGACCGCGTGCTCGACGGCGGCGTCACCGGCCCGCCCGCCGCGCTCGTGGCGGTGTGGCGGCGCGTTCCGGCCCTGAGCGCGATCCCCGCCCTGCTCATCGGAGTCGGTCCGCGCCCCGAGCGCATCCCCGCCTGGGCCCGTCGGGCTCCGCGGGCGCCCGGTCGGCGGCTGGTCCGTCGTTGACCGGCGCGTGCCCTGTCTTCCTGAGAAGGGTGGAATCAAACAGGGTAATCTTCCATCATGGCGTTGAACATCAAGGATGCCGAGACCGATCGCCTCGCCCGGGAGCTGTCCCGGGTGGCCGGGGAGTCCATCACCGTGGCCACGCGCACAGCTCTGGCCGAGCGGTTGGAGCGGCTGCGGCGCACGCAGCAGCGCGGTGACCGCCGAGCCGAGATCTTCGAGATCATCGAGAGGGGCCGCCGGGAGCGGGACCTCGATGCTCGCAGCGCCGACGAGATCCTCGGCTACGACGAGCACGGATTGCCGTCGTGACGGTCGTGGTCGACACGTCGGTGCTCGCTGCGATCATCTTCGGTGAAGAGGACGCCGAACGCCTGACGGATGCCTTGTTGGCGCGTGAGGACGACATCTACATCTGCGCGGCGACGTTCGTGGAGTCCGCCATCGTCGTCACTGCTCGGCGGGGAGACGATGGGCGCCACCGCTTGGACCGTGTTCTCGAAGAACTCGGGGTGCAGCAGTGGCCGGTCGACTCGGCGCTGGCCGATCGGGCGGTCCGCGCATGGCGCAGGTTCGGCAAGGGGCGGCACCCGGCCGGTCTGAATTACGGTGACTGCTTTTCGTATGCCTTGGCCAAGCAGCTGGACGCGGTCCTCGCGTACAAGGGTGACGACTTCTCCGCCACCGACGTCGCGGCTGCCTTTGACTGATCGCAGGCGCGTCGCACCGGGCGCCCCACCCAATCCCCGGTTGCGGGATCAACGTGCCGCATGATGGTGAAAAGTCCACTCTCTTCGGGGGGTTTGACAACTGCGGGGGACGAGTCGAAAGGAAACCATGGCCTACTCGACCTGGAGCGTCGCCGTCGAGGGTGGCAGTCTCGGCGGTCTGGATTACGGGGGCGCCGGGCAGGACCTGCTGTTCATCCACACCGCGGGCATGAGCGCCCTGACGTGGGATCCGGTGATCTCGCAGCTGAGCGGCTTTCGCGCCGTCTCGATGGATCTGCGCGGCCACTCGCTGAGCGCGTCTGCGCCGGTGACCGACGCCGGAGACAACTGGCGCGACGTGTTGACAGTCATCGACGAGCTCGGGCTGAACCGGCCGATCGTCATCGGCCACAACTCCGGTGGGTTCATGGCGGTGGCGGCCGCCGCCGACAGTCCTGAGCGGATCCGCGCCGTCGTCACCATCGAGCTGAGTCTGCCGCTGGGGTCGCGGCAGCAGGTGCACGACGACCTCCAGATGGCACAGTCCGATGAGTTCATGGACGACCTGTGCGCCCGCTTCGGCTTCGGGCGCGTGGTCGCCTCGCAGGAGGAGATCGAGGAGGCCGCGACCGAGCAGGCGGCGAACTCCTCCACCGACTGGCTCATGGCCGGGGCCGGCGCGGCGATCGCCGAGGAGACCCGCTACTCGTTCGTGCAGCGACCGGACGGCACGTGGCTGCACACCCCCGATCGCGCGACCCTGCAGCGGCTGTACGAGATCGACGTCGACGCCCGCTACTTCCCGACCGCCGAGATGTACGACCTCATCGACCTGCCGCTTCACCTCGTGCAACCCGAGGGCGGCATGGTGACGTTGACCCCGCCGGAGGTCGAAACCTTGCTGCGGCGCCGCCCGAACCTGCACGTGCACGCCATCGGCGGCGCGCACCTGGCGCACCGCTCGCACCCCGGCGAGCTGGCGTCGATCATCCGGTTCGTCGCCGAGGGCAGGTACGAACCCGGGGGCTGATTCGGCCCCGGAGCGCGGGTCGAGACGAGAATGACTTACACACTCCCGTGCAACTTATTCGGTCGTCGCGCTGACCTGCGGTGATGCAGAGCACGGCAGCGCCGAGAACGGACTATGTAAGCCAACTTCGTCTCTTGCCCATTCGCGCGCGGCACGATCGCGGCCGCGTCCCCTTGCGAGACCCAGGCAGCGCACGTGTCGCAGTGTTTGAGACACAAGGACATTCGTGATCCCGAGGCGCACGCTCGGCCGGGTGTCGCTCAACCGGCCGTCGACCACTCGAGACGTAGACCCTCCAGGTACGCGCGGTGGGCCGGGTCGTGGGTGAGGGACAGGCCCTTGTCGAGAGCCGTGACGGCGTCGGCGTGCCGCCCGGCGCGGGCCAGCAGGTGGGCGCGGGTGACCCACGCGGGCTGGTAGCGGGAGGCCGTGTCACCGGGGCCGATCCGCGAATCCAACACGGCCAGGCCGGCGTTCGGGCCGTCGACGTCGGCGGTCACGGAGGCGAGGGCGGTGAACGCGCCCAGGCTCGGGGCGATGTCGACGAGCGCGCGATGCAGCTCCAGGAGGAGCGCGGGGTCGGGCTCGGCGCCGTCGATGCGGGCGCAGTGCAGCGCCTGGATGGCGGCCTCGAGCTGAAAGCGGCCGAGCTGCCCGAGGCCGTGCGCGGCGGCGAGGTGCGCGCGGCCGCGGTCGACGAGCGCGCGATTCCAGCGCGACGGATCCTGTTGCGCGAGCGGCACGAAGCGGCCCGCGTGGTCGGTGCGCGCGGCCCGGCGGGCGGCGGACAGGTCGACGAGCGCGGCCAGCCCGCGGACCTCGGCGTCGCGCGGCAGCAGCTCGGCGAGCACCTGCGCCAGCTGCAACCCCTCGGGAGGCAGCCCGCTCGCCTCGGGACCGGTCGACCACTCGATCGTGTACGCGGCGTAGACGGCCTCGAGCAGGGTGTCGAGCCTGTCCGGCAGATCGGAGCGATCCGGGATGCGAAAGGGGATGTGTGCCGCCTTGATCCGCGACTTGGCCCGTGTGAGCCGGGTCGACATCGTCGGCGCGGGCACGGCGTAGGCCCGCGCGATCTGCTCGGCGGTGAAACCGAGAACGGTGTTGAGCATCAACGCGGTTCGCGCGTTGGCGGCGATGGCCGGGTGCGCGCAGACGAGCATGAGCTCGAGGCGGCGATCGGGGATCGCGTCGGGGTCGAGGTCCTCCAGCACGTGCGGCAGGGCTCCCGCCTCCGGTTCGAGCGGGTCGAGCTGCTGGGTGCGGGTGTGTTCGGCGGACTTCCACCGGTCCCGCAACCGATTGCGGGCGACGGTGAGCAGCCAGGCGTCGGGGTTGGCCGGGATGCCGCTCTCCGGCCAGGTACGCAGGGCCCGCTCGAAGGCGTCGGCGAGGGCGTCCTCGGCGGCGGCGATGTCGTTGGTGGCCGAGCTGAGCAGGGCCAACAGCCGGCCGTAGCCGGCGCGGGCGCGTTCTTCGGCGACGGCCCGCACCGGCTCTGTCGTGCTCATCGTTCGCGCATCGTTCGCTCAGTGGGTCCAGGCGCCGTCGACATAGGAGGTGCCGGCCGGTCGCACCTCGATGACGCCGAACTGCGCGGCGGGGCACTTCTCGGCCCACCCGATGGCGGCGTCGAGGTCGGGCACGTCGAGCACGAAGACCCCGGCGAGGGCCTCGACGGTGTCGGCGAACGGCCCGTCCTGCACCTGAAGGGAGCCGGTGCGCCGAGTCACGGTCGTCGTGGCGGTGCTCGGCTGGAGCACCTCGGCGGCGATGAGCACCCCGGCCGAGTTGAGTGCGTCGGCGTAGGCCTGGAAGGCGCGCATGGCGGCCTCCATCGCCTCGGGGTCGATCTCGCCGGCGGCCGGCTCGCGGTAGTGCAGCAGCAGGGAGTAACGCATGGCCTGATCCTCTCGTCGCTGGGCGCCTCGTGTGGCTGCCCGACACCTCCATGACGATCGACCCCGGCGCAATTCGTCACTCGGCCGCACGGGATTCTTCTCGATTTCCAGCGCGTCGCTCTGTGGGAGTCGGTACCCGCGAAGATCGCAGGTGGGCGTCAGCACTGCACGCCGAGCATCCGCCGTCACTGGACCACGACGACGTCCTGGCCGATCTCACCGAGCGCTATGCCGAGATCGTCGAGGCGGTCGAGGCAAGCGAGGGCTGGGTGACGTCGGTGCGCGCCAGCAGCCCGCCGCACACCCCGCTCGGGAGCCTGGACGGTGTCGAGGCCGGCCTGCGTCAGCGCCGACGCACACGTCCGCTGGAAGTCGAGGACGTCGACCTCGGAGCCGGGGTCACGGTGCGCGTTCCCACCCTGCCCGAGATGCTCCGCGTCAAGGCGTACCTCGTCGTCCAGCGCAACGCCACCCGTGACTATCTAGACACGGCGGCAACTCACAGGGCCGCGCCGCCCGCGCGGGATCACCGACGAGTCGGTGATCAGTGGCGTCGTCATCGTGACGGTCCTGGCCGTGGTCGTCGGGACCATGGTCGTCATGCGGCTGGCGTCCCAGCCGATCCGCCGTGCTAAGGCCGTTCAGGGTTGGTTCACCGGTCGTCACACTGCGGTG
>JBDIAM010000098.1:0-10975 GCA_039812445.1 Piscicoccus intestinalis
TCTCGGCCTTCTTGACGTCGTAGTCGGCGGCCTGGATGAGCTTGAGCAGGATGTTCTCGACGTCCTCACCGACGTACCCGGCCTCGGTGAGGGCGGTGGCGTCGGCGATCGCGAACGGCACGTTGAGCATGCGCGCGAGCGTCTGCGCGAGGTAGGTCTTGCCGCAGCCGGTCGGGCCGATGAGCAGGATGTTGCTCTTGGCGATGTCGACCTGCTCGGAGCCCTTGCGCGGGCCCTCACCGGCCTGGATGCGCTTGTAGTGGTTGTAGACCGCGACCGCGAGCGAACGCTTGGCGGGCTCCTGCCCGATGACGTACTGCTCGAGGAAGTCGAAGATCTCGCGCGGCTTGGGCAGCTCGTCGAGGCCCAGCTCGGAGGCCTCCGCGAGCTCCTCCTCGATGATCTCGTTGCACAGGTCGATGCACTCGTCGCAGATGTACACGCCCGGCCCGGCAATGAGCTTCTTGACCTGCTTCTGGCTCTTGCCGCAGAAGGAGCACTTCAGTAGGTCGCCACCGTCTCCGATGCGTGCCACGTGACGACTCCTTCCCGTCCGCCGACGAGCGGACCTGTGCGATGTGCGGTCGGGACCGACGAGGGAGGCGGGCGCCGCGCTGCCGATCGACCCGCACGCCGTGACGCTACCTGGTGGGCGACACGCGCCCTGTCATTGAACCGCGGCGCGCCAGCCACGACGAGCCCTGTCCGCTGAGGGCGGACAAGCCTGCGCGGGCAGGTGCGGCGGGGTAGACGAACGGCGCGCCCGCCCCGACGGACCTCTCTGACCGGAAATCCGTTGGGACATGCGCGCCGTCGTTGATGCAGCACGTCCGAGCGACGAGCTCAGCCCTGCAGGGATGCCTTGCGGCTGGTGAGCACGTCGTCGATGAGGCCGTACTCCTTGGCCTGCTCGGCGGAGAGGAACTTGTCGCGCTCGATGTCCTCGTTCACCTGCTCCGGCGTGCGCCCGGAGTGCGCGGCGAGCGTCTCCTCCAGCCAGGTGCGCATGCGGAACACCTCGTTGGCCTGGATCTCGATGTCGCTGGCCTGGCCGTAGTCGGAGCCGCCGAGGGCAGGCTGGTGGATGAGCACCCGGCTGTTCGGCAGGGCGAACCGCTTGCCCTTGGCGCCCGCGGCGAGCAGCACCGCGGCGGCCGAGGCCGCCTGCCCGATGACGAACGTCTGCACGTCGGGGCGCACGAACTGCATCGTGTCGTAGATCGCGGTCATCGCCGTGAACGAGCCGCCCGGGGAGTTGATGTAGAGCAGGATGTCGCGGTCGGGATCCTGGCTCTCCAGCACGATGAGCTGGGCGATGATGTCGTCGGCCGACGCGTCGTCGACCTGCGACCCCAGGAAGATGATCCGGTCTTCGAACATCTTCGTGTAGGGGTCGGTGCGCTTCATGCCGTACGAGGTCTTCTCCTCGAACTGCGGCAGGATGTAGCGGTTGGCCGGGTTCTTGGTCATGCCCGGGGTGAGGATGCGGCCCTGGGAACTGCTGCTCATGGTGGCTCCAAGCGTGCGGTCGGCGTACGGCGAGGTGAACGGCGGCGTCGGCCCGTTCGGTCGGGGCGAGCCGGTCACCCAGGTCATTCGGTGCCGCCCTTGCCCGGCGTCTGCCCGGCGTGGGTGTAGACGTGGTCGACGAAGCCGTACTCCATGGCCTCCTGGGCGCTGAACCAGCGGTCGCGGTCGGAGTCGCGGGTGATCTGCTCGACGCTCTGGCCGGTGTGCTCGGCGATCAGCTCGGCCATCTGGTTCTTGATGAACAGCATCTGCTCGGCCTGGATCTTGATGTCGGTGGCGGTGCCGCCGATGCCGCCGAGCGGCTGGTGCATGAGGATGCGCGCGTGCGGGGTGGCGTAGCGCTTGCCGCGGGTGCCCGCGGAGAGCAGGAACTGGCCCATCGACGCGGCCATACCCATCGCGACCGTCGCGACGTCGCACGGGATCCAGTTCATCGTGTCGTAGATCGCCATGCCGGCCGAGATCGAGCCGCCCGGGCTGTTGATGTAGAGCCAGATGTCGCGCTCGGGGTCTTCGGCCGCGAGGAGCAGCATCTGCGCGCAGATCGCGTTGGCGTTGTCGTCGCGCACATCGGACCCGAGGAAGATGATCCGCTCCCGCAGCAGGCGCTGGTAGATGTGGTCGTCGAGTCCGCCCTTGGGCCTCTCGTCGGCCGCGACGATCGGACCGGCGGTCTCACTGCTGTGGTTCACGCTGTCTCCGTTTCTTCACTGTCCGCCCCGCCGGAGGACGGTGGAGCGGGCGGGGCTGGGCCCCTGACGTATCGACACTAACGCCCGGCCCCGAGCCGGCAATCCCGAGGTCGGGGGGTGTTCGCCCTGAGCGCACAAGCCCGGCCGGCACCGCCTCCGCGAGACCGAATCGGGCCTGTTCAGGCGCCGGACGGACCGCCGGGCGGAACGCGGATGGCCCCGGACGAATCGCCCGGGGCCACCTGCGGATCCCGCCGCCGCGCGGCGCGGGTCACTTCTCGTCGGAGGCGTCCTTGGTGTCCGTCGCCTGCGAGACGGGCACCTCGGTGGCGGAGACGACCTGCGCCTCGACGACATCGGCCTCCGCGCCGTCGCCGGCGCCGTCATCCTCGAGGTCGTCGTCCTCGAGGTCGTCGTCGAGGTCCTCGTCGTCGAACTCGTCGTCGTCGAACTCGGCGTCCTGCACGGCCAGGTCGCCCTGGTCGACCTCGACGACCTCCTTGAGGTCGACGGGGTTGCCGTCGGTGTCGGTGACGGTGACGCGCTCGAGCACGCCGGCGAGGGCCTTGCTGCGGGCGACCTCGCCGGCCATCGCGCCGACCTGGTCGCCGTCGTCCATCGCCTTGGCGAAGGTGCTCGGGTCCATGCCGTACTGCTGGGCGGTCATGACGAGGTACTCGATGAGCTCCTGCTGGGAGACCTCGACCTCTTCCTTCTCGGCGATGGCGTCGAGAAGGAGCTGGGTGCGCAGGGCGCGACGGGTCTGCTCGTCGACCTCCGCGCGGTGCTCGTCGTCCTCGAGGCGGTCCTCGCCGGAGAGGTGGTTGTTGACCTCGGCCTCGACGATCGACTCGGGCACGGGGATGTCCAGGGTCTCCAGCAGCTGCTCGAGCACCTTGTCGCGGGCCTGCACGCCCTGGTCGACGGACTTGGCGCGGCGGGCGCGCTCGCGCACGTCGGCCTGCAGTTCGTCGAAGGTCTCGAACTCGCTGGCCTCCTGGGCGAAGTCGTCGTCGAGGTCGGGCAGCTCACGCACCTTGACGGCGCTGAGCGTCACGTTGATCTCGGCGTCCTCGCCGGCCCGGTCGCCACCGGCCAGCGGCGCGGTGAAGCTCTTGCTCTCGCCGGCGACGAGCCCGGTGAGCGCCTCGTCGAGGCCCTCGATCATGTTGCCGGCGCCGATCTCGTAGGAGATGCCCTGGACGGCGTCGATCTCCTCCTCACCGATCGTGCCGGTCAGGTCGATGGTGACGAAGTCGCCGTGGGCCGCGGCCCGCTCGACACCGACGAGGGTGCCGTACCGCTGCCGCAGCTCCTCCATCTGCTGACCGGCGGCCTCGTCGACCGCGGCGTCGTCGACGGCGTCGACGCTGACCGCGAGCTCGGCGAAGTCCGGCAGCGTGATCTCGGGGCGCACATCGAGCTCGGCGGTGAACACCAGCTGGTCCTCATCGGCGATCGGCACCTCGGTGATGTCGACCTCCGGCTGGCCCAGCGGGCGCAGCTCGTTGGCCGCCAGCGCCTGGCCGTAGAAGTCGGGCAGGGCCTGGTTCACGGCCTCCTGCAGCACCGCCCCTCGGCCGACGCGCTGCTCGATGATGCGGCTGGGCACCTTGCCGCGCCGGAAGCCCGGCACGTTGATCTGGGATCCGATCTCCTTGAACGCGGCGTCCACGCTCGGCTTGAGCTCCTCGAAAGGAACCTCGACGGTCATCTTGACCCGGGTCGGGGACAGGGTCTCGACGGCACTCTTCACTGCAGGCACTCCAGCATGGGTCTTGGTAGCGGAAAAACGGCTCGGTCCATCCTAGCGGTCTCCCGTCGGCCCCCTTCCCGGACCCGAGATCCTCAGGCCGCCGGGATCGCGTCGCCCACGAACCGGGCCGGCGCGGGCCAGATCACACGGCTTCGGGCGCAGACCGCCTCGGCGCCTGCCGATGAGGGCACTGAGGCGCCCCTCCCCCGATCCACCCGGGTCCGGCGCACGCCCGACCCGCTCCGACACAGGCCCGCGCCGGCCCGCGCCCGACAGGCGCCCGAGTCGGGCCCGACCTCGCCCGGCCGCCGCGCCGGATCCGCCAAACCCGGCCCGGTTCGGACTAATTCCGAAAACCCCGGGAACTCCCGGGAGTTGAGGCCTGCGAACGTCTCGAATCCGTCTCGGGATGGCAAAGGTGCGTTCAAGTCGGTAACGATCGCCGAGAACGGGCGATGTAGCACCTGTCGATGCATTGCTGAGGGGCTTGGCATCGGCCCCCGATCACCGGGTGGGAGGAAAGCGAGACTCCGAACGTGTCCGAGGGGACTGGGCACGCGTGGAGGTCCGCAGATCGCGACGCAGGGACAGCGCCGCGATCACAGAAAGGGGTCCGTGGCCGGCCGGCTACGGACCCCTTTTCCTGTGCACACGAGTTCCTGTGCACACGAGGGCTCGTCGGGCTGACAGGATTTGAACCTGCGACATCGTGCTCCCAAAGCACGCGCGCTACCAAGCTGCGCCACAGCCCGTGCGGAGCCCAAGCCTAACCCGAGCCAGTCCCCGCCGGTCGACGGTCCGGCCGGGCGCGCGGTCACTCGGCCGCGACGGCGTCGACCAGGCCCCAACGGTGGGCGGTCAGGGCGTCTAGCTCCATGCCGGACAACGCCAGCGCCGCCGTGCGCCACCGCCCCATCCGGCGGGTCAGGGAGACGGTGCCGCCGGCCTGGGGAATGCGCCCGTGCCGCAGGTGGCTCAGGGCGATCCGCGTGTCGGGGGTCGCCAGCAGCCGGTCGGCGAAGGCGGCCAGCTCGATGCCCGCGTCGGCGCTCACGCCGTGCAGCCGCACGACGAGCCGGTCCCGCAGGTGGTGCAGCACCCCACCGAGGTGCTGGGGCATGCGGGTGCCGTGCCACTCGAGCCGCGGCGTGGCCACCCGGGCGTTCAGCGCGGGCGTGCCGTGGCAGAAGTCGGGCGCCGGCACCCACAGTTCGATGCGCGCCTCGGGGTCGACCTCGCGCAGCGCGGCGATGAGCTGTCGGCAGATGCGGCTGCTGAACGAGTTCGCCCCGTCGGGGTGGCTGACGACGATCCGCACGGAGTCGGTGCCGTCCTCGATGCTGACCCGGCCGCCGGGGTCGGGCTCGCTGCCGAACGACGGCAGCATGTTGAGCGCGGCGGCCTCGTTGACCAGCCCGAGCGGCACGGGTGCGGTGGCGTTCTGGCGCAACAGGTCGTCGATGACGACCGCCGCGAGCGGCGCGGAGGAGACGGTACGCGTGATGGAGTTGACCATCGCGTGCGGATCGTCGGCCTCGACCATCGTGCCGGCCTGGGAGGCCGTCAGCCCCGAGCGCGTCGCTCCCGCGGGCGTGGGGGTGTCGCGTCGGGGAACGATCGTGGTCGACATCGCCTCGACGAGATCCCACGCGGCCCCGGTGTACTTCGAGGGCAGCGCCTCCGAGCGCACGCCCACGAGGATGCGCGGGTCGTCGGCTCGGGCGTCGAGCGCCTCCTTGATCACGGCCAGGTCGAGGCGCTCGATGCCGTCGAGGTCGACGACGGCCACGGGTGAGGACATGGTGCCCAACTCGTCGAGGATCGCCACCCGCTCCTCCAGGCTCGGGCGCGGCATCGGCGGCGCGGAACTGGAGGCACCGAGGGCGCCCAGCGAGCCACGGTCGGCCGGATCGTGTCGGTAGCGGTCGGACGGATGCCTGGCGTCGGTGCGTACCGGGGAGTCGGCGTGGCTCGCGTGGTGGTGTCGGCCGGAACGGGTCGCGGGGCGGGCCGCGACGGCACCGGGCTTCTCGACGGTGATGGACATCGTGCCCCCTCGAACAGTTCGCTCACGGACTGCTCGTCGGTCTCGGCAGTTTCCTTTCCACTTCGCTTCCACCCTGACTCGGTCCGGCGAATGTGACCAGTGACACCTCTCCCAGGATCCGGATTCGCCGACTCGCCAGGTGGGCCGGGCAGCACCGAAAGCAGGCATCTCACTGGCGCGCGCGCACGCGGCGTAGCACTGTGGAGGGGCGGGCGGTCCCGTGGCAGCGAGGTGGTATCGCAGATGATCGACAACACACACCCGGGCGAGACGAGTCCGACTCAGCAGGCCGCCGCGGCGCGCCCCGAGGGCCCGATCCGGATCTTCCTGCTCGATGACCACGAGTTGCTGCGACGCGGCCTGCGCGACCTGCTCGAGCGCGAGGGCGACATCGAGGTGGTCGGCGAATCCGGCAGCGCGCGGCAGGGCGTCGGCATGATCCTCGCGTTACGACCCGACGTGGCGCTGCTCGACGTGCAGCTTCCCGACGGCTCCGGCGTCGAGGTCTGCCGGCAGGTGCTCTCGCGGGACCCCGGCATCCGCGCTCTCATGCTGACGACCTTCGATGACGCGCAGGCGCGGATGGCCGCCCTGCTCGCGGGCGCGTCCGGGTTCGTGCTCAAGCAGATCCGCGGCACCGAGCTGGTCACCAGCCTGCGCCGCGTGGCGGCCGGCGAGGCGATCGACCCGGCTGACGCCGGGGCCCTCACCGGGGCCGCCGGCGGGACCACGGCCGGGGCCGCGGCCGGGGGTGCGGCGAGGGTTGCCGACGACCGGTTGCGGACCCTGACGCCGCAGGAGCGCCGTGTGCTCGATCTCATCGTCGAGGGCCTGACGAACGGTCAGATCGGCGAGCGTCTCGGCATCGGCGAGAAGACGGTGCGCAACCACGTCACCAATCTGCTCGCCAAGCTCGGCCTGTCGGGGCGCACCCAGGCGGCGGTCTACGCGGTCACGCGCGAGACCGGCTCCTGACGCTCGCTTGCCGCGGGCGCTGCTCGGTCGAGGTCGGCCCGAGTCCGTTGGGCTCAGCGCGGGTCGGCGCCCGGTATCGGGCAGGTCCAGGTGACGCGGGTGCCGCCGCGCTCGCCGGGCCCGACGCTGACGCGGCCGTGATGGGCGGCGGCCCGCTGCTCGAGGTTGGACAGGCCGTACCCGACGCCGCGCGCGGTCGTCGGCAGGCCGCGCCCGTCGTCCTCCACGATGAGGGTCACCGCGTCGGTCTCCACGTGTAGCGCGATCGAGGTGCGGGTCGCCCGGGCGTGGCGGGCCACGTTCGACAGGGCCTCGCGCAGCACGCCGAGCAGGTCGTCGATGAGCCCGGCCGGCACCGCCTCCGCGGCACCGTCGATCCTGACCTCGGGGACGTGTCCGAGCACGCGCTGCGCCTCGCCCGCCAGTTCGTGCACCGCGTCGGCGAGGTCGTGACGGGCCGGAACACGCAGCTCGAACACGACGCGACGCAGTTCGCCGACGACGTCCTCGAGGCGCTCCAGCCGTTCGAGGTCGCGGTGCGCCCGGACCGAGCGGGGGTCGTTGTCGACCTCCGCGGCCAGCTGCATGCCGAGCGCGATGACGTTCTGGATGACGCCGTCGTGCAACTCCCGAGCGATCCGCTGCCGGTCCTCGAGGAGCCCGAGCCGGTGCTGGTCGGCGTGCGCCCGCGCGAGTTGCAGCGCGAGCCGGGCCTGCGTGGCCAGTCGAACGAGATCCGCGACCTCCTCCTCAGAGAACGGCTCGCCGCCGACGCGCCGGAAGACCGAGAGGTAGCCGACGTGGTCGTCGTCGTCACCGAAGCGGGCGACGACCATCGGCCCCAGGTCGACCCCCAGGTGCTCCGTCGTGCCGGGAGGCGGGCCGGCCAGCACCACCGTCTCCTCGGTGCGCAGCCGATCGATGAGGTGGCGCTCGATGAGGGGGAACTCGCCGTGTGTCCCCGAGTCCGAGATGCCGTCGCCGACGACGGCGTCGACGCTGATGCGACCGGCGGTGAGGTCCGCCCGGCCGAGGGCGGAGACGACGCCGTCGAGCATCGAGCGGGCCCCGGCGACGACGCGGCGCAACACTCCTTCGATGCGTTCGTCGGCGAGCACCGCGGTCGCGACCTGCGCGACGCAGGCGCCGAGCACGGCCTGGCGACCCTGCCGGGACTGCTGGGCGACGCGGTCGCTGATGTCGACCCAGTGCGCCAGCAACAACGGACCGGAGCCCTCCGGCAGCGCGATCCGGTTGGCGCGCACCTGCGCCCACAACAGCGAGTCGTCGCCGCGGCGGTACGGCATGACGCGCGAGAACTGCGTGATCGCCCCGGCAGCGACCTGCCCGAAGAGGGCCTCGTCCTCGCTGCGGCCCTCGAAGTCGGCGAACTCGGCGATGTCGGTGCCGAGCAGGTCCGGCACGCTGCAGTGCAGCATGTCCGCCAGGGCCTGGTTGGCGAGGATGATCTCCCGACGGCCGCCGGGGTCGACCGCGATCACCGCGGCGCCGGTCGGGGCTCGCTCGAAGACCGTGCGGAAGGCCTCCTCGCTGGCACGCAGCCGTTCCTGCTGCTCGATCTGGTCGCGACGGTCGCGGGCCACGGTCACGACGTGGCGTCGCCCGACCGCGCTGGTCACGAGCCGCACGTGCAACTCGACCGGAACCTCCTCGCCGTCCTCGCGGTGCACCACCGTGTCGATGAACTGCTCGGGAGAACCTAGCCGGTCGAGTCGGGCGATGCGCTCGCGCTGATCCTCGAGGTCCTCCACGTCCGTCAATGGGCGCAACGGACTGCGCGTCTCGCCCACCAACTCCTCGACCGGGCGACCCGCCAGCGCCGCGGCCGCCTCGTTGACGTACTCGACCCGCAGGGTCTGCGCGTCGGTGACGACGACCGCGTCGGGCACCAGGCTGAGCATCTCCAGCAGCAGCGAGCGTTCGGACTCCAACGCGAGGCGGGCGCTGAGGTCCCGCACGGTGGCGATCGTGACGGTGTGCCGGCCCAGCGTCATCGGCGCCAGGGCGATCTCCACGTCGACGAGGGCCCCGTCGCGCCGCTGCAGCCGCATTCCGACGCGCTGGCCCATGAGGCGGGGCGAGGGGGCGTCGCGGTATCGACGGTGCGCGGCATCGTGCTCGGCGCGCTCGCCGCGGGGGACGAGCTTCTCGACCACCTCACCGAGCAGTTCCTGCTCGTCGTAGCCGGACACCTCCTCGAGCGCGGCGTTGACGTAGACGACGAGCCCGGCCTCGTCGGTGACGACGACCCCGTCGGAGGAGGCACCGAACACACGCTGCAGTCGCGCGGGCAGCGTCTCGTTGGAATGGTCCGCCCCGCTCGACGCGTTCGTGCCTGCCATCGCTGGTTCATCTCTGCCCCGCGGTGATCTCGACGAGGCGTTCGAGGAGCCGGACAGGATGACCGGACCCAACGCCCACGCTACGCTCCGGCCCGGATTCCGGCATGACAACGCCACCAAGCGAGCTGACGGCACACTGTTGTGTGCGTCTGTCGGCCGGACCGAACGGTGCGCTGGGCGTCGTTGACCAGTCGCTCCGGCCGATCCGGCCGACGGGACGCCCCCGGCGGAAACCTGAGTGCGGTTTTCACCGAGGTCTGTGAGGCGGGCACCGGCACGTCGTTGTGCGGTGCCTCACCAGGTGCCGATCGCCCCCAGAGCGATCGGCACGCTCGGATAAATCTCGAGCGGCGGCCCGATGCGCGTCTCGCGCAGCCGGCGCACCTGTTCGGTGGAGTCGGCGATCACGGCGAACCGCAACTCCTCGCGCACCACCCGTCGGGCGAGCAACGCGAGCAGGCCGACTCCGGCCTCCGTCAACCGCGCCGCAGTGACGTCGGCGATGACCCGACGCGGCGCGGCGGCCAAGGCCACTTCGATAGCCCGGACCGTGCGTGCGAGGCTGTTTCGGTCCATGGTTCCGGTGAAGGTCAGCACCGCGGAGTCGCCGCGCATGCGCACCAGGGCCTCGAATTCCACTGCCGTCGCAATGGTCGTGAGCACTGCCTCCTCCTTGAGCCGTGACGTGCATATCGCCGTGATGTCCATATCGTCGCGAGCTTCGTCGATCGCGCACCAGTGACAGGTGTCCCACACGGCGAACCCGCAGGCAGCGGCGCTGCGGAGGTGACACGAGACAGGTCCGGGCGAGGGGGTCGGCAGACGCTGTATAGACGCCGGTACCGACGATGTCCGCCGCGACGGGCGGGCGATTCGGTGGCCGGGCCGCCGGGCTGTAACCTTGGCTGGGATCCGCGCGTCGGATCCTGGTGCTCGCCGATCGCGTCGGCGCCGCGCCCGCGGGTGTAGCTCAATGGTAGAGCCCCAGTCTTCCAAACTGGCTACGCGAGTTCGATTCTCGTCACCCGCTCAGCAACGACGGCCGGAGCCCATCGCGGGCTCCGGCCGTCGGCGTTCGTCGGTCCGGTCGGCTCGGTCAGTCCGTGTCAGCCCGTGTCAGCCCGTGGTCGGACGGGTCAGTCCGGTCAGTCGGGCAGCCGGCCGTCGCGCTCGAACGCGCTGAGCAGCTCGATCCGGCGGGCATGCCGCGGTTCGTCGGGCCACGGCGTCTCGAGGAACGTCTTGACGATCGCCTTGGCGTCGTCCTCGGTCGTCATCCGCGAACCGATGGCGACCACCTGGGCGTTGTTGTGCTGGCGGGCCAGCTGCGCGGTCTCGGTCGTGTAAGCGAGGGCGGCCCGCACCCCCGGCACCTTGTTCGCCGCGATCTGTTCGCCGTTGCCGGACCCCCCGAGCACGATGCCCAGCGACTCCGGCTCCGCACCCGCGGCCTGCGCCGCAGGAATGACGAAGCGCGGGTAGTCGTCCTCCGGGTCGTAGTCGAACGGGCCGTGGTCGACCGCGTCATGACCGAGCTCGCCGAGGTACTCGACGATCACGTTCTTCAACTCGTAGGCCGCGTGGTCGGCGCCGACATGTACTCGCATCGGGT
>JBDIAM010000099.1:0-10908 GCA_039812445.1 Piscicoccus intestinalis
CACCTCGAAGATGAGCGGCGACATCGTGCGCGAGTCGATGGCCCGGATCGCCTGGTGGGGCCTGGAGTACCGCGGCGGCCAGCTCGGCTCCGCGCTGAACCGGCTCCGCCGGCGCCCGCCCGCGGCCGGCACGGCGACCCCGACGCCCGCCGCCGAGTCCACCCCCGAGTCCACCCCCGAGTCCACCCCCGAGTCCGCCGGAGAAAGGCGCCCGTCATGAACCGTCACCGCGGCCGCGTGCTGCCGCTGATCGCGCTGGCCCTGCTCGTCGTGCCCCTGCTGGAGGTGCTCGTCATCATCCAGGTCGGCCGGGTGATCGGCGGCTGGCCCACGCTCGGCCTGCTCCTCGTCGAGTCCGCCTTCGGCGCGTGGCTCGTGCGCCGGGAGGGCGCCCGCGCCTGGGAGGCGCTGCGCACGGCCCTGACCACGGGCCGCATGCCTGCGCTCGAACTCGTCGACGCGGCCCTCGTGCTCGTCGGGGGAGTGCTGCTGCTGGCTCCGGGATTCATCACCGACATCGTCGGGTTCTTCTTCGTCCTGCCCATCAGCCGCCCGATCACCCGGCGTTGGCTGGAGGCGGCCGTCGAGCGTCAGCTGCTGGCCCGTGCCGGGATCGTCCGCTCCGACGTCGTCTAGCTGTTCTGAACCAGGAACGACGAAGGCTCCACCCGTGGCGGGTGGAGCCTTCGTCGTATCGACTGGGTGTCTCAGGCTGTGCGCTTGGAGCCCTCCCCACGGGCCGCGCGCAACAGCTCCAGACGCTCCTCGAGCAGCTCTTCGAGCTCCCCGACGGAACGCCGTTCCAGCAGCATGTCCCAGTGCGTGCGGGCGGCCTTGGTCGGCTTCTCGACCGGCTCCGGGCCGTCCACGAGCTTCGCCGTCTGTCCGCAGCGGCACTCCCAGACCGGGGGTACATCGGCTTCCACGGAGAACGGCAGCTCGCTGACGTGCTGGTTCGAACAAACGTAGCGGGAGATCCGCCGTTCGGACAGAACGACGTTCTCGTCGCTCTCCATGCTCAGGGCACTCAGGTTGGTGCCTCGCAGCGACCGCTCGGCCATTGTGTGTTCCTCCATCGTTCAAACCCCGCCTCCAGGGTGCTGGAGCGGGTACGTGTCCACCAACGCCTCGATCGGCCGTGATGTTCCGGTCGATGGCGTCAGGTCTTGACTTCCCATAAGTGTTCAGTTAGATGCATCCGTGCTTTCCCCTGCTTCCCCCCACCGGAGCCCGGGTCGTGCGCGCTACTGCGCGAACTCCCAGTGCCACGGTTCCGGCTTCGAGCCTCCGGGCTGCGCCCAGGAGGGGTGATAGAAGCCGAACAACGGCGCGTGCTGCTGCATCCACTGATGCTGCAGCGTGCCGAAGCTGTCGATCCCCCCACACAGGTCGACCGCGAGGCCGAGCCCGTGGTTACTCGTGCCCGGGGTCGCCGCCAACGTCGGCTTCCGGGCTTTGACGTCCACCTGCGCCGCATAGCTGCGGTACGTGTCGGTGACGCACAGGTTGGTGCCGGTGTCCTTGCGATAGGCCGTTGCGAGGGCGTTGAGCGCGCGCGCCGCGGCCGGACGCATCATATGCCCTGGAAAGCCTCGCACCGCGCACAGGGCGGTCGCCGGGAACATGCCGTTGGCGTAGTCGCCGGTGTCCTGCGTGCACAGCGGGGCGCTCGTCATCGTCGTCAGGGCCGTGACGTCCACCCCGGACATCCCGGTCGTGTCGACCCCGAGCTTGTCGAGCTCGGCGCGGCGGCCCGCGGCGCGCTTCTGCAACGCGATGAGCGCGGCCTGCTGCGCGGCGACCGACCGTTGCACCTGGCGCTGGGCGGCCTCGGCCCGGGCCGTCGCGGCCTCGCGCTGCCGGCGCGCCGCCACCGCCTCCTGAGCGGCCTGCCGCTGCGCGGTCGCCAGGGCGGCGTACCGCTTGCCCTCGGCGAACCGGTTCTTCGCGAGGTAGTCGATGAGGGCGGCGTCGTTGCCGCGCTGGCTCAGTTCGACGATCGCCGCGACGTCGCGCAGGGACGACGAGCCGTTGACGTAGGCGTCGTAGGCCATCGCGTCGACGTCGCGTTTGGCCTGCGCGGCCTGCGCGGTGAGCTTCTTGAGCCGGGCCAGCTGCTGGCGTTCCTTGGTGCGGGCGGCCTTCTCGGCGGCCCGCGCGCGGGAGACCGCGTCCATCGCCGCGCCGGACTTCGCGGCCAACTCGCTGAGCTCGGCCGTCGCGGCGGCGATCTCCTTGTCGGCGCCGGCCAGCTGCGTGCGCAGTTTCTCCGCCTGCGCCAGCTGCGCCTTGACCTCCTGCGGGGTCAACGGCTCGGGCTCCGCCCCGGGCCGCGCCTTCTGGGCGTCGGAACCGGCCGTGAGGTCGGCGGGATCGGAGGGGTCGGCGGCGGGGGCACCGGCGGCGGGTGCCGCCAAGCCCATGGCGAGGGTGGCGATCGCGATCAACGCGGCTCCACGGCGTCGCGCACTCATGTCGTCCCAATCTTCTTCGGCCCCAACGATGATCAGTGACGCGGCGACCTTCGTCGGGATCCGCGCCGCCGTCGTGTCGCTATCGCCCCCGCGAACACGTCGACGGTGCTTCTATCGACTGCGCCGCGCCCCAGGTTACCCATCGGGAGCACCCATTCGTGTCGGACGCGTGTCCAGCCAATGCGGTTGTGTTCCGTGCAAATTGCCGCGACCTGCGGTCTTCTGGGAAGGGGTGTCGACGACGGTGACCACGATCACGTCGGCGCGTCGCATTCTGCCGCCTGCAGGTTTCCCTCGCACGGCGAACGGGTAGCGTCTCAGTGTCCGGTCGACGACCGGGAGTTCTAGCGCGGACGGGCGGCCCGACGAGCGCGTGACAGCGACATCGTCACGGCACGCCCGCAGCCGCGTCGCCACCTCGCGAAGGAGAAACCTATGGGCCTGGGTGACAAGATCAGCAACTCCGCCGAAGAGATGTCGGGCAAGGCCAAGGAGGCCACCGGCAAGGCCACGGACAACGAGCGCATGGAGGCCGAGGGCAAGACCGACCAGTCCAAGGCCAACGTCAAGCAGGCCGGCGAGAACGTCAAGGACGCCTTCAAGAGCTGAGGCTCGCAGGCAGCGAACGGGGCCGGTGCGGATCATCCGCACCGGCCCCGTTTCTCGTGTCTCTCCCAGTGTCGCCCTCGGTGTCGCGGTCAGCGTCGCGAGCCCGGGGCGGGCCCCTGCGCCACCGCGCGCTCCACGTCGGCCAGGCCCCTGGCCGAGATGAGGCCAAGGTCGCGGGCGAGCCGCGCCGCCTCGTCGTACGTGTCGACGGCGTAGACCCCCTCGCGGGCCCAGTCGGAGCGGGTGCGCTCGTCGATGCCGACGACGTCGTGGATGAAGACCGCGACGACGTGCTCGCCGTAGTCGCGCCGGGCGGCCAGGCCCACCTGGGCGTCGGCCTGCCCTGAGTCGCCGACGAAGACCATCCGGCACTCGGGGAACAGCTCCCGGTCCCGCGCGATGTTCTGGTTCTTGCGCGCGGCGATGGCGGTCTTCGTGTGGAGGTTGAGCAGCGAACCGCCCATGACAGTGTGCGGTGGCAGGTCGAGATCGTCCAGCTTGTTGAGCGTGTACCGCTCGAACAGCCCGGCGGGGCCGCCCGGCCGGGCCGTGACGAAGGTCACGTCGCCGGGGCGCGCGGGGTCGCTGGCGGCACCCTCGTCGAGCGCCCGCAGGAAGGCCTCGATGCCGGGGTACACCGTTCCCTTGGGGTAGCGTGTGTCGTGAATCGCACACTTCACTGTGTCGTCGATGTCGCACAGCACCCGGATGTCAGCAACCGCGCCGGTGACCTGCGCCTGCGCGGCGATGTGTTCCAGGAGCCGGTCGCGGGGCGACTCCGAGAGTTCGTCGTAGACGATGCGCTCCAGGTCGTGCATGTCGCCTGAGTTGTTGAGCAGGTACTTCACGCGCTGGAAGCGCTCGCCCTCGAGCGAGCGCAGCAGGGCGACGACGGCCGCCTGCCCGCCGGCCGACATCCCGCCGGTGTGCGCGTCGAACACGAGGCGGGCGATGGCCTGGTCGGACAGGTCGTGCAGGCGCGGCACGGCCTGGCCGCTGGGCACGGTGTTGACGTAGAGCGCGCCGGGCCGCACCCGGGCGTCGATCGCCGTGACCCCCTCGATGACGTCGCCGTCGATCTGGGCGTCACGCGGAGTCGGTGTCTCGATGCGCACGTGCTCGCCGCGCCGGTACCGCAGGCCGGTCGGCGGGCGGTAGCGCGGGCGCACCCCGGTCGCGGCGATCTGGCTCCACTGCCACAGGTTCTCGGGTTCGACGACGACGAGGCTGAGCGCCCCGTCGTTGGGCCGCAGGTCCGGAACGAGGCGCAGGCCGTAGGGAAGCCGGCCGTTGTTGGCCACGAGCAGCGACCAGGCCCGCACCTCTCGCGGGTCCTCGCCCTGGACGCTGACGCGGAAGTCCATCGGCTCGGCGTCGAGGCGGCGCAGCCCGGGCAGCACGTACGAGGCCGCGCCGGCGCGGGACTTGGCCTCCTGGCGCACGTCGCGCAGCGTGCGGGCGTCGTGGCCGATGCCCGCGACGACGAGGAAGGAGTGGTCGAGCTGCCCGTCGGTCGTCGTCAGGGTCGCCAGGCCGAGGTCGGCGGGCTGCGGCGCCCCGGCGACGGCGACCTGGGCGCGCACCTCCGGGGTCAGCGCGGTCAGGCCCGCGTTGACGGCGAACAGGTTCGCGGTACCGGCGGGAAGCACTCCGAGCGCTACGTCGGTGCCGGCGAGGGCCGCGGCCACCTGGGTCGTCGTGCCGTCTCCGCCGACCGCGACGACGACATCGGCCCCTGCCTCGACGGCCTCGGTCGCCTGCCGGTACCCGGGGGAGTCGACGGTGGTCTCGTAGATCGTGGGCGGCGCCATGTCGAGGCGCTCGCACGTGGCGCGCACCCGCTCGATCGCCTCGGCGGCCCCGGGCAGGATCGGTTTGACGACGACGGCGACGCGGCGGGTTGACGACATGCGCCGATTGTCACAAACCAGACGCCCCGTGGGTGGGGAACGGGTGGCGTGATGCCCGCCTCGCGGGGGCGGGTTCCGTGGCAGGGTCGAGGCATGAGCACGTCGCCGGAGCACCTGCCGTCGTGGGCCCGGCCGCTGGGGCTGCAGCCGCATCCCGAGGGCGGCTGGTTCGCCGAGACGTACCGCAGCACGGTCGTCCTGCCGCCCGACGCGTTGCCGGGCGGCTACCCCGGGGCGCGCTCCAGCGCCACCTCGATCGTGTTCCTGCTGCAGCCCGGCGAGGAGTCGGCGTGGCACCGGGTGCGCTCCGACGAGCTGTGGCTGCATCAGCGCGGCGGTCGCCTGGACCTCCAGCTCGGCGGCTCCGGCGCGCAGCCGGAGCCGGGGGAGCGGCTGGTTCTCGGCCCAGACCCCGAGACCGGCGACGCGTTGCAGGCGCTCGTGCCCGCCGGCGTCTGGCAGCGCGCCGCCCCCGCCGAAGAGCCGGTGCTCGTCGGCTGCGTCGTCACCCCCGGCTTCGACTTCGCCGACTTCACCCTCTGGACGGGGCCGGCACCGGCCTCGTGACCCGGCGCGCCACTGGCTCCGGCCGGGATCGGATTGCGCCATTCCTCCGGCACCGAGGGTCGCGTCGTGAGACGGTCACGACGGACGACGTCGCAGGCAGGAGGGGCACGTGATCGACAAGGTGATCTCGCGGGAGCGGGCCGCGGAGATGATCGTCGACGGGTCGACGATCATGATCGGCGGGTTCATGGGGTGCGGTAACGCGCACTACGTCATCGAGGCGCTGGTGGCCCGGGAGCCCAAGGACCTCACGCTCATCTGCAACGACGCCGCCAAGCCCGGTTACGGCGTCGGAAAGCTCGTCGAACACCGCATGATCCGCCGGCTCATCGCCTCCCACGTCGGGCTCAACCCGATGGTCGCGCAGCAGCTGCACGACGGCACCCTCGAGCTCGAGCTCGTGCCGCAGGGCACGCTGGTGGAGCGCATCCGGGCGTTCGGCGCCGGCCTGGGCGGGGTGCTCACCCCGACCGGCATCGGCACGCCCGTGGAGGAGGGCAAGCGCGTCATCGAGATCGACGGCAAGAAGTACCTGCTCGAGACCCCGCTGCACGCCGACATCGCGCTCATCAACGGCTACAACGTCGACCCCTACGGCAACGTCTGGTACAAGGGCACGCAGCGCAACTTCAACTACGCGATGGCGATGGCCGCGACCACCGTCATCTGCGAGGCCGACCATCTCGTCGCGCCGGGCACGATCCCGCCCGAGGACGTCGTCACCCCCGGCGTGTTCGTCGACCACATCGTGCAAGGAGGCGAGCTCTGATGGCGACCACCATGACCAAGGAGCAGATCAAGCACTTCATCGCCCGGCGGGTGGCCCGCGAGCTGAGCAACGGCGACTTCGTCAACCTCGGCATCGGGCTGCCGACGCTCGTGCCCGCCTACCTGCCCGACGACATCGAGGTGATCCTCGAGGCCGAAGACGGCATCGTCGGAGTCGGTTCCGCGCCCGCGGAGCAGGAGGCCGACCCGCGCTACGTCGTCGACGCGGGCGGCCGCCCCGCCACGGTCACCGTCGGCGGGGCGTTCATCGACTCGATGACGTCGTTCACGCTCATCCGCGGCGGCCACGTCGACGTCACCGTGCTCGGGGCGCTGCAGGTCGACGAGGAGGGCAACCTCGCGAACTGGATCATCCCCGGCAAGATGGTGCCCGGCATGGGCGGCGCGATGGATCTCGTCGTCGGGGCGCGCACGGTGATCATCGCGATGGAGCACACCCAGAAGGGCGAGCACAAGATCCTGCGCCGGTGCACGCTGCCCCTGACCGCCGTGTCGTGCGTCGACATGATCGTCACCGAGATGGGCGTGCTGCGCTTCGTCGACGGCACCTTGACGCTCACCGAGCTGAACCCCGAGTACACGCTGGAGGAGGTGCGCGCGGCCACCGACGCGCGGTTCGCGGTGGCCGAGCCGCTGGCTCCGATGGAGTGAGTCTGCCGGTCGCTCGGCTACTCGGGCAGCACCCACTCCTCGGGGGAGACGTACGCCGCGATGTTCGCCAGGCGCTTTTGCGCGTTGGCGATCTCGCGGACGGCCTGGCCGAGGATGCTGCGGTCGATCGACGACATGCGGGCGACCACGAGCCGGTCGCTCGGGTGGCGACCCTCGCCGATCTGCATGAGCTGGTAGCTCAGCCGCAGCCGCTGGATCTCCTCGTACGACTCGACGAGGGTGTGCGCCAGCGCGGTGGGCAGGACGGCGGTGCCCGCGGCGGCCCGCAGCCGCGCCGGGGTCGACAGCTCCGGGGAGCGCACGAGCAGAGCCGCCCAGCGCGCCAGGTTCGTCAGCGCGATGAGGGCGTCGCGCTTGACGTCGAACGGTGAGTTGCGCCGGGTCAGCGCGTCGAGGGTCGAGCGGGACCTGGCCCGGTTCTCCAGCGCGGCGTCCAGCAGCAGACGCATGCTGCCCGGGTGGTCGGGCAGGGTGCGCAGCATCGTCGCCGTGGGAGCCGGTTCGCCGCCGAGGCCGCGGGCGTCGCCGAGCAGCGAGGTCATCATCGCGCCCTGGTTCGCCACGGGGTCGGCGACCCAGCCCCGGGCCGCGGACCGCCAGCTCGCGGCGTCACGGGAGAACGCCGGCCGCCGGGCCGCCGCGCCGTGCTCGTCGCAGGTCAGTCCGGCGCGGGTCAGCAGCGCCTCGACCTGCGCGAATGCCGCCCGGTAGGCGTCTCGCCGCGCGTCCGGCAGGGCGGTCGGAAAGCTGACGGCCGACTCCAGGTCGGAGCTGAACACCGCCTCCCGGCGGGCGTTGCTGCCGAGCACCAGCCAGGTGAACTCCTCGCGACGCAGGTCGTCGTGCTCGGCGAGCACGAGGTCGAGGGCGCGGCGCACGGTGATGTCGACGATCCCCGAGTAGACCGCCACGACCCGCAACGGGTCCAGGCCCCGCTGCAGCAGCAGCGAGGCCAGCGCCGGGGCCTGCGCGAAGCGCTCGGTGAGTTCGTCGCCGTCGCGGGCGTTGCGCAGCTGCTCGTGCAGCATGACGTCGGCGCTCGCGGGGGAGCGGGTGAAGTCCCGCAGGGTCACGACGCCCAGCAGCCGGCCGTGCGGGTCGAGCACGAGCGTGGCGTCGTCATCGGCCTCCAGCAGGCGGATGAGCACCTCGGCCGCCGGTGCGCCCGGCCGGGCGTGCGGCGGGTCGGGGTCCGCGGCATCCCCGACCGGCTCGTCGCTCGCCATACCGGCGGCGATCCGGGACCGCAGCGTCGCGTCGGTCATGAGGCCGTACCGGCCCCCGCCGTGGTCGACGACCGCGCTGCGGTTGCCGTCGGCGGTGACGGCGGCCGCCGCCTGCGCGATCGTCACGTGCGGCGCGACGACCGTCGCCGGGTCGAGGAGGAGGTCACCGACGACGCTGTAGGGCGGTAGCGGACGGGATCGCGCCGAGGACCGCACCGTGTTCGCGAGGAATCGGGCTCCCGGATGCGTCGCGAACGCGCGCAGGGTGTCCGCACCGCGCAGGTAGGCCACGGTGGAGTCGGTCTGCGCGACCCCGCGCGGACCCACCGGCTGCCCGGTGAGCACCCCGGTGAACCCGAAGACGTCGCCGCGCACCGCGGTCTCGTCCGGATCGGTGTGCTCCGGCCCGCCCGGCGGCCACGGGGCGTTCCACAGCGCGACGCGTCCGTCGAGCACGAGGCAGACGCCGCGCCCGGTGTCGCTGAAGCCGTCGAGCACGAGGTCACCGGCGCGGTGCCGCACAACCTGCGCCGCGGCGGCCAGACGCGCCCGGGTCGCGTCGTCCAGTCCGTCGAACGGCGGCACGTCCTCGAGCAGGGCGAGCAGGCCGGCCGCTGTCGTCGCCTCGGCCGCACCGCCCTCCGCGGAGGCGGGGTCTGCCACCCTCAGTTCCCGACGGTCGGCGGGTCGGGAATCGCGTAGCCGGACGGGGCGACGGTCTTGTCGAGGGCGGCGCGCCAGGCTCCGGAGTCGATGTACTGCGTGAGCGCGTCGTTGACCTTCTGCACGGTCGCGGTGTCGCCCTTGCGCACGCCGATGCCGTACCGCTCGTCGGTGAAGCCGTTGCCGACGACCTTGAGCACGCCCTTGTAGTCGGGCTGCGCGGCGAACCCGGCGAGGATGAGGTCGTCGGTGCTCACCGCGTCGACGTCGCCGGCGGCGAGGTTGCGCACGCACTCGGAGTACGTCGGCACCTCCCGCAGCGTGATGCGCCCCCGGTAGTTGTCCCGGACGTACGCGGCCGATGTTGTACCGGTCACCGAACACAAGATCTTACCGTCGAGGCTCTCCGGGCCGGTGATCGAGACGTCGTTGCGGCGGATCAGCAGGTCCTGGTGGGCCACGAAGTACGGGCCCGCGAAGTCGACGCGCTGCTGACGCTCGGGGGTGATCGTGAACGTGTCGACGACGAGGTTGACCTCCCCGGACTCCAGCGCGCTCTCGCGGTCGGCCTTCTCGATCGGCACCCACGTGATGTTCTGGGCGGGCACGTCGAGGGCGGCCGCCACATAGGTGGCGGTCTCGATGTCGAAGCCGGAGTAGCTGGCGCCCTCCTTGAGGGAGACGCCGGGCTCGTCGGTGGCGACGCCGATGCGCAGGGTGCCGGTGCCGCTGGCCGGAGGCGGGGTCACCGACGCGCTCTGCCCGCCGGAGGAGCACCCGGACAGGCCGAGCAGGATCGCCGTGGCGGCGGCGGCGAGCGCGCGCCGCGAGATGGGGGAAGCCATGAGCTGGAAACCTTTCACGTGCCGCGCGCCGGTCAGGAGGTCGGGTGGGTCGAGTCGTCGGACCCGGCGGTGGACAGTTCCGGAGCCTGATCGGTGACTTGATCGGGGTACGTCGGGCCGTCGTCGGTCCACATCGGGGCGATTCGGCCTCCGGTGTAGGCCAGCACGTTGCGACGCACGACGAGCCAACCGAGCACCAGCAGCAGGGCGAGGATCGGGATGCCGAACACGACGACGAGGAAGTTCGTCTTGTGCCAGAAGTACGGCGAGGACTGCCAGCCCGAGACCGCCATGCTGATGACGACGAAGACGAGGAACGCCAGCCCCAGGTAGCTGGTCCACGGGGAGCCGGGCATCCGGAACCGGCTCTTGGGCACGACACCGCGGTCGCTGAGCCGGCGCAGCCGCAGCTGGCACAGGAAGATCGTGGCCCACGTGAAGAGGATGCCGATGGCGGCGGCCTCGAGCGCGACCTCGAAGGCCGACGGCGTCAGGGCGTTGAGCACGGCGCCGAAGAGGTAGACGACGCCGGTCATGACGATGCCGGCCCACGGCACGCCGGACGAACTCATCTTCAGCGTGAAGCCGGGGGCCTGCTTGGCGATGCCGAGGCTGCGCAGCACGCGGCCGGTGGAGTACAGGCCGGAGTTCAGGCTCGACATCGCGGCGATGATGAGCACGGCCTGGATCGCGGTGCCGATCCAGGTCAACCCCATCCGGTCGAAGACGGTGACGAACGGGCTGATGCCGGCGGTGTATTCGCTGGTCGGCAGGATCGAGACGAGCAGCAGCACCGAGCCGCAGTAGAAGACCGCGATCCGCATGATGACGGCGTTGACGGCTCGCGGCACCTCGCGCTCGGAGTCGGCCATCTCGCCCGCGGCGATGCCGACGAGCTCGATCGAGGCGTAGGCGAAGACGACGCCGGACATCACGATGATCGGTCCGTACCAGGCGAAGTCGCCGGTGTGCGGCCAGAACCCGCCGGGGTTGCTCCAGAGGTTGTGGAACCCTGCCTGGTGGCCGCCGACGTCCATGCCGAAGACGACGACGACCGTGCCGACGACGAGGAAGACGATGATGGCGGCGACCTTGGCGACGGCGGCCCAGAACTCGAACTCGGCGAAGGCCCGCGCGGACAGCAGGTTGACGA
>JBDIAM010000100.1:0-10796 GCA_039812445.1 Piscicoccus intestinalis
CTGCTGGCCGCGGCCGCGGCGAACATCGTGCCCGTCGACGACACCCAACTGGCGATCGCGCGGGAAGGCCATCTGCGATTCGGCCGGGGCAGCGGGTCACCCGCCCGGCTCAACTACGGCGACTGCTTCTCCTATGCGCTGGCCCGTGCACTCAGCGAGGAACTGCTGTTCATCGGGGACGACTTCACCCACACCGACGTCGAACCGGCTCGCCGAGGGCCTCACTGATCGCGGCGGGTCAAATCCTGGGTGGGCACGTCGTCATCGTCGTCGACCTCGTCGTCGTGGTCGTGCTCCAGGGAGTAGGCGACGGGCATGTAGCTCAGCGCCTCCTCGTGCGTCAGGCCGGTGACCATGAGCAGGTCGACGATCGCCGAGCGGACCTGGGCGCGGATGACCTCGCTCGACAGGCCCGGGTGGTCGCTGACGTAGGTGCTGCGCTCGCCGAGGTCACGCAGGTCGGCGCGGGCCTTCTGCGGCAGGTGCCGCTCGGCGAGTTCGTCGGCCATCGCGTGCGCGATCGCCGACAGGTCGTCGATGAGGTCGATGTAGGCCTTCGGCACCTCCTCGCCCTCGCGGATCGCGACCCCGGCCCGGCGCACGAGCACCCGGATGTTGCGGATCGCGCGGTCCAGCGGCGTCAGCAGGTCCGCGATCGCCTGCACCGCCGGCAGGTGGCCGCGCCGGAACGGCGACGACCGCACCACCGCGAGGCCGTCGTCGGCGAGGTTCTGCAGCGTCGTCAGCGCCTTCTCCGAGGCCCGCGCCCGATCGAGGGCCGCGTCGGCGTCGTCGATGTTGCGGGTGCGCAGCGCGGTGGCGCTCTCGGTGAGCACGTCGGCGATCTCGTTGACGATCCCCGACGCGTGCCGACGCGGCTTGCGCAGCGGCGAGGCCGGCGTGATCGTCGCCGCGGCCAGGGCCACGACCCCGCCGATGACCGCGTCGGTCCACCGCGAGAACGCGCCGTCGGTCGGCACGAGCATCGTCACGAAGATCGCCTGCACGCCCGCCTGCGTCGTCATGAGCACCCCCGCGTCGAGCAGCGTCGCCAGCGCCATGGCGACGGCCACGACGAACGCCAGCTGCACGAAGCCGGAGCCGAAGACGTGGATGAACAGGTCACCGACGAGCACCCCGACCGCGACGCCGACGACGATCTGCAGCACCCGCTCGATGCGCTGACCGTACGACTGCCCGAGCGCGACGACCGCCGCGATCGGGGCGAAGATCGGCTCGGGGTTGCCGATGAGGTTGCCGGCGATGAACCACGCGACGCCCGCCGAGATCGCGCACTGCAAGATGAAGAACGCTCGGTTGCGCAGCCGCTGCCCGCGCACCTGCAGCGAACTCGCCGAGCGTCGCGCCACCCGCGGCGCGAACTCGACCGCGAGCCCGTGCCAGGCGCGTTCGATCGGGCTGCGGCTCGGCGGGGTATCCCTAAGGGGCGGCGGCACGCTCACGTCGGGCACTCACACGTCATGGGTCCATTCTGCGCCCCGCGGACGGCCGGGGCATCGGCGCGACGGCGCGCCTGACAGGATGACGCCCGGCTGCGCACACCCCGACGGAAGGGCGCGAATGAGCGGAAGCACACCCTCGGAGGCCGATCGGCCCGGCTCCGACGTCGACTCCGACTATGCCTTCGAGGCGGTGCCGCTGACGGCACGGCGCGGCTTCTGGGCCGTCGGCTTCGTCATGCTCGGCTTCACGTTCTTCTCCGCGTCGATGACCGTCGGGGCGAACCTCGGCAACGGGCTCGACCTGCCCGGCTTCGTGTGGGCCGTGACGATCGGCGGGGCGATCCTCGCGGTCTACACCGCGTTCCTCGCCTACATCGGTGCCCGCACCGGCCTCGGCATGGACCTCATGGCGCACCACGCCTTCGGCACCCGCGGCTCGTTCGTGCCGTCGGCGCTCATCGGCCTGACCCAGATGGGCTGGTTCGGGGTGGGGGTGGCGATGTTCGCGCTGCCGACCGCCGAGCTGCTCGGTCTCGACCCGTGGGTCATCGTCGTCGTCGCCGGCGCGTTCATGACGGCCTCGGCCTACTACGGCATCCGCGCGATCGAGGTCGTCAGCTTCGTGTCGGTGCCGCTCATCGCGGTGCTCGGCACGTACTCGATGCTGGCCGCCACGCGCGACGGCGGCGGCCTGGAGGCGGTCTTCGCCCAGTCGACCGGGCTGCCGCTGCTCACCGCGATCGGCATGGTCGTCGGCTCGTTCGTCTCCGGCGGCACCGCCACCCCGAACTTCACTCGCTTCGCCCGCTCGGCCCGCAGCGCGGTGGCGACGACCGTCATCGCCTTCTTCCTCGGCAACACGCTGATGTTCAGCTTCGGCGCCGTCGGCGGCGCCTTCACCGGTCGCGACGACATCTTCTACGTGATGATCGCCCAGGGCCTGGCGATCCCGGCGATCGTCGTGCTCGGCGCGAACATCTGGACGACGAACAACAACGCGCTGTACACCGCCGGCCTCGGCTTCGCCAACATCACCAAGGTGCGCAAGCGCCCGCTCGTGCTCGTCGCCGGCGTGCTCGGCACCCTGACCGCGCTGTGGCTGTACGACAACTTCGTCGGCTGGCTCAGCTTCCTCAACGCCGCCCTGCCGCCGATCGGGGCGATCCTCATCGCCGACTTCTTCCGCCACCGCGACGAGTATCTGCGCGAGCTGCGCCCGACCCGGCCGGTCAACGTCGGCGCCGTCGCCGGGGTGATCGCCGGCGGGCTCGTCGGCTGGTTCGCCACCGGCGGCATCGCCGCCATCAACGCGATGGCCGTCGCGGTCGTCTGCTACCTGCTCGGGGAGACGGTCACCCGCCGCCGCCCGCGGGAGCTGACCCGGCTCTCCGCAGGGCACGGGCCCGACTCCGATGTGACAACGAGGTGAGACAAGAATGCTCGTGACGAATGCGACGCTGCCGTGGCTCGACGCCGCGGATTCGTCTGCCGGGTCGCCGGTGTCGCCGGGGTCGGTCGATCTGCGGGTCGTCGACGGGGTGTTCGCCGCGATCGGGCCGTCGCTGCCGCGGGAGCCGGGGGAGGAGGTGCTCGACGCGGGCGGGCGGCTCGTGCTGCCTCCGTTCGTCGAGAGCCACATCCACCTCGACTCGGTGCTCACCGCGGGCCAGCCGGAGCCGAACCGGTCGGGCACCCTCTTCGAGGGCATCGAGCGGTGGGCGCAGCGCAAGGCGTTCCTCACCGTCGCCGACGTCAAGGAGCGGGTGCATCGGGTGGTGCGCCAGCAGGCCGGGTTCGGGGTGCAGTTCGTGCGCACGCACGTCGACGTCACCGACCCGGCCCTGACCGCGCTCACGGCGCTGCTGGAGCTGCGCGAGGAGCTCGCCGAGTGGGTGACGATCCAGATCGTCGCGTTCCCGCAGGAGGGGATCTGCTCGTTTCCCGACGGGCGCGCCCTCATGGAACGCGCGGCCGATCTCGGGGTCGACGCGCTCGGGGCGATCCCGCACTTCGAGTTCACCCGCGAATACGCCGTCGAGTCGCTGAACTTCGTGTGCGCGCTGGCCGCCGAGCGGGGGCTGCTCGTCGACGTGCACTGCGACGAGATCGACGACGAGGCCTCCCGCGGGCTGGAGACCCTTGCCACGCGCGCCTACGAGCTGGGGCTGGGGCCGCGGGTCACCGCCTCCCACACGACGGCGATGCACAGCTACAACAACGCCTACTTCACCCGGCTGCTGCGGCTGCTCAGTCTCAGCGGCATGAACTTCGTCGCCAACCCCGTCGTCAACACCCACCTGCAGGGCCGCATCGACAGCTACCCCAAGCGGCGCGGCGTGACCCGCGTCAAGGAGCTGGCCGAGGCCGGCGTCAACGTCAGCTTCGGCACCGACGACATCGTCGACCCGTGGAACCCGCTGGGCACCGGCAACCTGCGCGACGTCGTGCACACCGGCCTGTACGTCACCCAGCTGCTCGGGCACCAGGAGATCACCGACTCCTACCGCTTCGTCACGACGAACGCCGCGCGCACCCTGCACCTCGGCGACGGCTACGGCCTCGAGGTCGGCCGCCCCGCGAGCTTCGTGCTGCTTGACGCAGGCAGTTGGTACGAGGCGCTGAATTGGAATGCGCCCGTGCTCGCCTCGTATCGCCGCGGCCGCCTCGTCGCCCGCACCGAGCCCGTGCACCGCGAGGTGTTGTTCTGAGCCGGTGACACACGGCGCCCCCCGTGCTATGCGGCACGGGCGACCTGCGACCCCTGCTACCTGCCGGTCATCCCAACAGGGGGATGTTCAGGTCATAGGCCAACACGAAGGCGCGGGCTAACTCTCGTTCCTGTTGCGGACTCAGCGACCCGATCGTGCGCCCTAAGGAGTGGGCCGGGATTGTCAGCACATTGTCGATGGACACTGCGCACTCATGATCCAGACCGTTCTCTGGCCCGACGCTCACTTCACTCGACAAGCCCTTCACCGTTGACGTGATCGGCGCGACCGTGACCTTGGACATGGCGGGTCGCGCTGCATCGCGGGTAAGAACCACGACGGGTCGCGTTTTGTCCATTCGCGCCAAGCAGATCTCATGCATTGAGTCGACTCACTCGTCCAGGCTCGTGTGCGCAGCCGTCCAGGCAACCAGGTCGTCGAGGTCGTCTTGGGCGCCCACATCGGAGAGGATCTGTGCGTCCCGTCGGGCAGCCGTCAACCGCATCTCTCGCTCAAGCGCGGAAGCGATCAGGGCCGCCCGGCTGGGTGCGAGGCCCTGCGCCACGCTGCGATCGAGAAAGGCAACTGCCTCGTCTGGTAGACGCACCGCGATCTGTGTAGTCATGCCTTCAGAGTGACACAGTGGATACCAATTCGGTATTCATTTCGGGTTGACACAGGTCGCACGTGCTCAGCCCAGGTGCAGGATCTCCTTGGCCTGGGCGCGCATCTCGACCTTGCGGATCTTGCCGGTGACGGTCATCGGGAACTCCTCGACGACGTGCACGTACCGGGGGATCTTGTAGGCCGCGAGCTGCCCGGTGGCGAACTCGCGCACGTCGTCGGCGGTCAGCGACTGCACGCCCGGCCGCAGCCGCACCCACGCCATGAGCTCCTCGCCGTACTTCTCGTCGGGCACGCCGATGACCTGCGCGTCGAGGATGTCCGGGTGGGAGTAGAGGAACTCCTCGATCTCGCGCGGGTAGATGTTCTCCCCGCCGCGGATGACCATGTCCTTGATGCGCCCGGTGATCTGCAGGTAGCCGTCGGCGTCCATGACCGCGAGGTCGCCGGTGTGCATCCAGCCGTCGTCGTCGACCGCCTCCGCGGTCTTCTCCGGCTGGTCCCAGTAGCCGAGCATGACGCTGTAGCCCTTGGTGCACAGCTCGCCGGGCTCCTCCCGCGGGCACGTGTCGCCGGTGACCGGGTCGACGACCTTGACCTCCAGGTGCGGCCCGACCCGCCCGACCGTGCCGACCCGGCGCTCCAGGGAGTCGTCGGTGCGGGTCTGCGTCGACACCGGCGACGTCTCGGTCATGCCGTAGCAGATCGACACCTCGCTCATGTGCATCCGGTCGATGACCTGGCGCATCGTGTGCGCCGGGCACGGCGAGCCGGCCATGATCCCGGTGCGCAGGCTCGACAGGTCGTAGTCGTCGAAGTCGTCGAGGGCCAGCTCGGCGATGAACATCGTCGGCACCCCGTACAGGCTCGTGCACCGCTCGGCCTGCACCGCCCGCAGGGTCGCGGGCGCCTCGAACGACGGCGCCGGGATCACCATGCACGCCCCGTGGCTCGTGCACGCGAGGTTGCCCATCACCATGCCGAAGCAGTGGTAGAAGGGCACCGGGATGCACACCCGGTCCTGCTCGGTGTAGTCGATGAGCTCGCCGACCAGGTAGCCGTTGTTGAGGATGTTCGTGTGCGACAGCGTCGCGCCCTTGGGGAATCCCGTCGTGCCCGACGTGTACTGGATGTTGATCGCATCGCCCGGCGTCAGCGACTCCCGGATCGGCGCGAGCACCGCCTCGTCGGCCTGCGTCGCGAGCATCGACTCCCACCGCTCGTCGCCGAGCAGCACGACGAACTCCAGCGCCGGGCAGTCGCCGCGCACCCGCTCGATCATGCCCGCGTAGTCGCTGGTCTTGAAGGCGGGCGCGGCCACCAGCGCGCGGATCCCGGCCTGGTTGAGCACGAACTCCAGCTCTCGCGTGCGGTAGCCGGGGTTGATGTTGACCAGGACGAGACCGATCTCGGCGGTGGCGTACTGCAGCAGCACCCACTCCCAGCGGTTCGGCGCCCAGATGCCGACGCGGTCGCCGGTGCGCAGCCCGAGCCCGTGCAGGCCGGTCGCGAGGCGCCGCACGTCGGCCAGCAGCTCGGCGTAGGTCCAGCGCCGGCCCTGCTCGACGTCGACGAGCGCGTCGCGGTCGCCGAACCGCTCGGTCGTCGCCGCGAGGTTGGCGCCGATCGTGTCGGTGAGCAGCGGCGGAGCCGGTTCGCCCCGGGTGTGCGAGAGCGTCGGGTCGAGCGTGTTTTCGGTGTTCTCGGTGTTCTCGGTCATCGGTTCGTCCCCTCCGGGGCAGCGCTGCCCTCGGTCGAATCTGGCTGGAGTCGGGCGCGCCGCACGATCGTCTCGGACTGGCGCAGGATCGGGCCGTCGATCATCCGGCCGTCGAGCCGGAACACCCCGCCGTGCTCGGCGGCGGCCGCGAGCACCCTTCGGGCGTAGGCGAGTTGGTCCGGAGTCGGGGCGTAGGCGGCGCGGATGACCGCCACCTGCGCGGGGTGGATGCACGCGGTTCCGGCGAACCCGAGCGCCACGGCGTCGAGGGCCTCGGCCCGCTGCGCCGGCTCGTCGTCGATGTCGAAGCGCACCGCGTCGACCGCCCACCGCCCGTAGGCCGCCGCCGCGAGCGCGACCGCGCTGCGGGCGTGCCGCGGCGGGTCGCGGTACTCGCCCGGGATGCGGCCCGGGCCCTCCTCCCGGGGGCTGTAGCGCGCGGTGAGCCCGCCCATGCCGGCGACGAGATCCTCGGCGCCCCACATCATCCCGACGCACCCGTCGGCCGCCGCGATCGGCGCGGCGTTGACCACCCCCAGGGGCGTCTCGACGAGCGCGAGCACCCCGGAGCCGGTCGCCGCGGCGGTCGCCTCGACGGCCGCGGCCGTCTCGGTCTTGGCGAGCATCACGCACCGGAACGGCGACCGCGCCACCGCCGCGACGTCGGCCTCGAAGTCCGGTGAGCCGTGCGGGTTGACGCGCACGATCGTGGCCTGCGGGTCGAGATCGGCGGCCAGCACCGCCTCCCGCGCGGCGACGCGACGCTCGGGGGCCACCGCGTCTTCGAGGTCGAGGATGACGACGTCGGCGCGCGCCGCGGCCTTGGCGTACCGGTCGGGCCGGTCCGCCGGGCAGAACAGCAGCGCCGGGCCGGGCAGCGCCTTCACGAGGCCGGTCCGTTCGGTTGGCCGTCGGCCGGGCCGGGGGTCTGCCCGGCCCCTTGCTCGGGCGCCTTGCGCACCAGCGTCGTGCGCACCGCGCGGGCCACGACGTTGCCGTGCTGGTTGCGGCCGATGTGCTCGAGCGTGACGATGCCTTCGCCGGGGCGGGAGGACGATTCGCGCTTGGCCGTGCACACCGTCTCCGCGTAGAGGGTGTCGCCGTGGAAGACCGGCTTGGGAAAGCTGACCTCCGAGAAGCCGAGGTTGGCCACGATCGTGCCCTGCGTCAGCTGCGCGACCGACAGCCCGACGAGGGTGGCGAGCGTGTGCATCGAGTTCATCAGCCGCTGCCCGCCGAAGCCGGGCTGCTCGGCGGCCCACGCGGCGTCGAGATGCAGCGCCTGCGTGTTCATCGTCAGCGTCGTGAACAGCACGTTGTCGGCCTCGGTCATCGTGCGCCCGGGCCGGTGCAGGTAGACGGTGTCGACCTCGAACTCCTCGAACCACAGCCCGCGCTGGAGCACCTGCCTGCGCTCGCTCACAGCCCCAGCTCCCGGCCGATGAGCATGAGCTGCACCTCGGTGGTGCCCTCGCCGATCTCCAGCACCTTGGAGTCGCGGTAGTGGCGCGACACCGGGTACTCGTTCATGAAGCCGTAGCCGCCGTGGATCTGGGTGGCGTCGCGGGCGTTGTCCATCGCGGCCTCCGAGGCGATCATCTTGGCGATCGCGGCCTCCTTCTTGAACCGCTTGCCGGCGAGCATGAGCCGGGCCGCCTCGTAGTACGCGCAGCGCGCCGCATGGGCACGGGCCTCCATGCGGGCGATCTTGAAGATCACCGCCTGGTGCGTCGACAGCGTGCGCCCGAACGACTCGCGCTCCTTGGCGTACTTCACCGACTCGTCCACACACCCCTGTGCGGCGCCGGTCGCCAGGGCCGCGATCGCGATCCGGCCCTCGTCGAGGATCGACAGGAAGTTGGCGTAGCCGCGCCCCCGTTCACCGAGGAGGTTCTCGGCCGGCACCCGGGCGTCGCTGAACGTCAGCGGGTGGGTGTCGGAGGCGTTCCAACCGACCTTGTCGTAGGCGGGCTCGACGACGAACCCGGGCGTGCCCGACGGCACGATGATCGTCGAGATCTCCTTGCCGCCGTCGGGGCGCGTGCCGGTGACGGCGGTGACGGTGACCAGCGAGGTGATGTCGGTGCCGGAGTTGGTGATGAACTGCTTGGAGCCCTTGATCACCCACTCCTGCCCGTCCAAGCGTGCCGTCGTGCGGGTCGCGCCGGCGTCGGAACCGGCTCCGGGCTCGGTGAGACCGAAGCCCGCGAGCGCGGTGCCCGCCGCGAGGTCCGGCAGCCACCGCTCCTTCTGCTCCGTCGAGCCGAACTTGAAGATCGGCATGGCGCCCAGCCCGACTCCGGCCTCGAGGGTGATCGCGACGGACTGGTCGACGCGGCCGAGCTCCTCGAGGGCGAGGGCGAGCGCGAAGTAGTCGCCGCCCATGCCGCCGTACTCCTCGGGGAACGGCAGGCCGAACAGGCCCATCGCGCCCATCTGCTTGACGATCGCGTACGGAAAGCTGTGCTCGCGGTCGTGCTGCGCGGCCGCGGGCGCGACCACCTCGTCCGCGAATTCGGCGACGGTCGCTTTGAGGTCGGCGTATTCGCCGTCAAGTTCTGGCATCGGTGACATCCCTTGAGTCTTGTGTCAGACGGTTGAGTCGAGCTTGTATCAGTCGGTTGGGTCAGCTGAGGTTTGGGCCGCGGCCCCGTCGGGCTCTTCGGGCTGGTCGGGGTGCGGGTCGACGACGGCCAGGAGCCGGTCACCGCCGACCTGGTCGCCGACCGCGCAGTCCAGGCGCACGGTGCCCGCGATCGGGGCGGTGAGGGTGTGTTCCATCTTCATCGCCTCGAGCACGAGCACCGGCTGGCCGGCCTCCACCGCGTCGCCGTCGGTGACGTGCACCGCGATGACGGCCCCCGGCATCGGGCTGTAGAGCTGCGCGTCGGCGGGCGCGTCGTCGTGGATGCGGGCGTCGATGAGCGGCTGTTCGCGCAGCTCCCAGGTGTGCCCGTCGCCGGCGACCCAGGCGGTCGGCCCGTCGTGGCGCACCAGCCAGCGCTGTTGCACCCCGTCCAGGCTCAGCTGCAGCGCGGCGCCGTCACGGGCGAGCCGGGCCTCGTGCTCGACGCTCTCGACCGACTCGTGCAGCGAGCCGATCGTCGCGTCGGTGAGGGTGATTCGGGCGTCGCGGGGGGTGCCGCGCAGCCCGACGGTCACAGCCGCGGACCCCGGTTCGGCCCAACGCGTCCACACCTGCGCGCGGGCGCCGACCCGCCAGCCGTTCGGCAGGTCCCACAGGCTGCGGGACGCCCGGGGCACCGTGCGCCAGCGGTCCTCGGTGCGCGACATCGCCGCGGCGACCAGGGCCGCGGGCGGCGGTGGGGTCGAGGCGTAGTCGTCCATCGTGCGGTCCAGCAGCCCGGTGTCGAGGTCGCCCGCGACCACCTCGGGGCGCGCCAGCAGGTAGCGCGCGAAGCCGACGTTCGTGCGCAGCCCGAGCACGTGCGTGCCGGCCAGCGCCCGGTCGAGCCGCGCGAGGGCCTGGGCGCGGTCGCGGCCGTGAGCGATGACCTTGGCGAGCATCGGGTCGTACTCGCTGCCGACGACGGTGCCGACGCGCAGGCCGGAGTCGACCCGCACGCCCGCGCCGGCCGGCTCGACGAGGTCGAGCACGGTGCCGCCGGTGGGCAGGAAGCCGCGGGCCGGGTCCTCGGCGTACACGCGGGCCTCGATCGCGTGACCGAACAGGTGAATATCGTCCTGCGCCAGCGTCAGCGGCTCCCCGGCGGCGATCCGCACCTGCCAGTCGACGAGGTCGACGCCGGTGACGAGCTCCGTGACGGGGTGCTCCACCTGCAGGCGGGTGTTCATCTCCATGAAGAAGAACTCGTCGGGGGCCGCCGCGCTGACGATGAACTCGACCGTGCCGGCTCCGACGTAGCCCACGGATCGGGCCGCGTCGCAGGCGGACTCGCCGATCCGGGCGCGCGTCTGGTCGTCGAGCAGCGGGCTCGGGGCCTCCTCGATGACCTTCTGGTGGCGGCGCTGCAGCGAGCACTCGCGTTCGCCGAGGTGGATGACGTGCCCGTGCGCGTCGGCGAGCACCTGCACCTCGATGTGCCGGGGCGTGTCGACGAATCGTTCGAGGAACAGCGTGTCGTCGCCGAACGCGCCCGCGGCCTCGCGGCGGGCCGAGGTCAGGGCGGCGGGGAGGTCTTCGGGGCGTTCGACGCGCCGCATGCCCTTGCCACCGCCTCCGGCGGAGGGCTTGACGAGCACGGGGTAGCCCACCTCGTCGGCCGCCTCGATGAGGTCGGAGTCGGTGAGCCCCGGGCG
>JBDIAM010000101.1:0-10693 GCA_039812445.1 Piscicoccus intestinalis
ATGGCCGTGGCCACGATCGAGGCGATCTTCTCGTGGCCGGCGAGCGGACCTGGGTCCAGCAGACCGTGGGTGAGCAGCAGGTAGGCGCCGTTGTCGACGAAGATGCCGATGGTGCCGATGACGCCGAACTTCGCGAACTCGGCCGCCAGCAGGTCCCACCACGCGCGCAGGCGCACGGTGATACCGCCCCGAGTGCGTGTCATTCCCCTGTGCCTTTCGCGCCGTGCCTGCTCGTGTCCCTGCCCGAGTCGCCCCCGGGTCTGCCCGGCCGTCTCCGGCCGTGAGCCGATGGGGAGTCTACGTCGCCGCGCTGGACGTTCGCCCGGCTCCCCATGCGGTGTGGCGCGCTGCCGGTCAGGTGCTCGGGCCGGCTCGCCGCTCGCGCAGCGCGGCGCCCTTGGCGTGGGCCTGGTCGCGCAGCCGGTGCTGGAAATCGACCATGGCCTCGCGCACCGCCCGGGCCTGCGGGGTCGGGCCCGCGCCGACGATGCGGGCCGCGAGCAAGCCGGCGTTGCGGGCCCCGCCGATGGAGACGGTGGCGACCGGGACCCCGGCGGGCATCTGCACGATCGACAGCAGCGAGTCCATGCCGTCGAGATACTTCAGCGGCACCGGCACCCCGATGACCGGCAGCGGCGTGACCGCGGCGAGCATGCCGGGCAGATGGGCGGCGCCACCAGCTCCGGCGATGATGACCTGCAGGCCGCGGCCCGCCGCCTGCCGGCCGTAGTCGATCATCTCGGTCGGCATGCGGTGGGCGCTGACGACGTCGGCCTCGTACGCGATGCCGAACTCCTCGAGCGCGAGCGCGGCCTGCTCCATGACGGGCCAGTCGCTGTCGCTGCCCATGACGAGCCCCACCAGCGCCTCGCCGGAGTCGGTGTGCGTGCTCTCGCTCATGCCGTGCCTCACTCTCGGATCGTTCCGCGCAGGTAACCGGTCGCGTGGGCGGCGCGCTCGCGCAGCGCGGCCAGGTTGTCGCCGTACACGGTGACGTGGCCGATCTTGCGGCCGGGCCGCACGCCCTTGCCGTACAGGTGCACCTTGAGACCGGGGTCGCGCGCGAGCAGATGGCGGTAGGTGGGGTAGAGGGACTCGTCGTCGCCGCCGAGCACGTTGCCCATGACCGTCCAGCGCGCCCGCGGGGTCGTCGCGCCGAGCGGCAGGTCGAGCACCGCCCGCAGGTGCTGTTCGAACTGGCTGGTCACGGCGCCGTCGATGCTCCAGTGCCCGCTGTTGTGCGGTCGCATCGCGAGTTCGTTGACGACGAAACCGGGCTCGTCGTCGGTCTGGAACAGCTCGACCGCGAGCACACCGGTGACGTCGAGCTCGCCGGCGACGGTCAGCCCGGCCGCGATCATCGCCGTCGCGTGGTCGTCGTCGAGTTCCGGTGCGGGAGCGAGCACCTCGGTGCAGATGCCGTCGGTTTGCACGGTCTCCACGACCGGCCACGCGGCGGCCTGGCCGCTGGGACTGCGCGCCACGAGCACGGCGAGTTCGCGGGTGAACCGAACCCGTGCTTCGGCGAGCAGCCCTGCGCTGAGCGGCCCCTGTCCGCCCGACTGGTCGGCGGCGGCCGCGAGCCAGTCGTCCGCGTCGGCGGGACTGTCGGCGACGAGCACGCCCTTGCCGTCATACCCGCCGCGCGGGGTCTTCAGGACCAGCGGCCACCCGACGCGCTCGCCGAAAGCGGCCAGCTCGGCGGCGTCGCTCACCCGTGCCCACGCGGGGCAGGGGATGCCCAAGGCCGTGAGGCGCTCGCGCATGGCGAGCTTGTCCTGCGCGAACACCAGGGCGCCGGGGCGCGGGTGCAGCGGCACGCCGTCGGCCTCCAGGGCGGCCAGCACCTCGGCGGGCACGTGCTCGTGGTCGAACGTGACGACGTCGCAGTGGCGGGCGAATTCGCGCACCGCCTGGAGATCCGTGTGCGCGCCGACGGGGGAGTGCGGCACGACGAGCGCGGCCGAGGCCTCTGCGCCCTCGGCGAGCACCGACAGCGTGAGGCCGAGGTTGACCGCGGGGGGCTGGCACATGCGGGCGAGCTGCCCGCCTCCGATGATGCCGACGACGGGAAAGCCGCCGGGGGCGGTGCGCGGGGTGTCGGAGACCGTGGCGCTCGGTGGGTGCTCATGGTCGGCGGGCGCGGACAGGCTCACCGGCGCAGAATATCGCGCGACCGGTGCGCTCTCGTCGGCGCCGGGCGGGCACGGGCTTGCCGTCCACAGGCCGCAGGCCCGGCGGTCGGCTGTCCACAGCCCGCGTGCGGTGCCCGGCGGCCCATCCCGGTGCCGCGGCAGCCTGGAGGCGTGTATCTCACCCGTGATCTCACCCCCGCGCTGCGGGCGTTGGTCGCCCGCCAGGCGGGTGCGGTGTCGCGCCGGCAGCTGGTCGTCGGCGGCCTGGGCCGTCACACCGTCGAGCGGCTGACCTCGCGGTGGCGACCGTTCGGCCCGGGCGTCTACTTCGTCACGCATGCTCATGTGGCGCTCGAGCCGACGTGGGAGTCGCGGCTGTGGGCGGGGTTGCTGCTCGGTGAGGGCGGATCGGCGCTGCCGCCGGAGGCGGGCCTGCCGTGCGTCGGCGGCCTGGCGGCGGCGGTGCAGCACCGGCTGGTGGCCCGGGCGGGCGAGGGTGGGCTCGACGACCGGCGGGCGTTCTGCGACTCCGACGACATCGATGTCTATGTGCCGCCGGGTCGGCGGGTGAGTCCGGTGGCCGGATACCGCTTCGTGCGCTCGGTCGAACCCTCGCGGGCGGCGGGAGCCCAGGGTGAGCTCACCATCACCGGCGTGGACGACACGGTGCTCGACCTCGCCGACCTGGGCGGACCCGCCGACGCGGTCGACTGGGTCGACCGCGCGTGTCAGCGGCGGCTGACGACGCCGCAGCGGCTCATGGAGGCGCTGGAGGCTCGGTCGCGGGCGCGCCACCGTGCGCGGCTCCGGGCGCTGTTGCGGGACCAGGTCGAGGGGCTGACCAGCCAGCTGGAGCGGATCTACCGCGACCAGGTCGAGCGACCGCACGGCCTGCCGCGGGCTCGGCGGCAGGCGCGCGACGGACAGCAGTTGCTCGACTGCGACTACGACTGGCTCGTCGTGGAACTCGACGGGCGACTCGGGCACGTCGAGGCCGGGCGCTGGCGGGATCGCCGCCGGGACAACCGGCACACGGTGCGTGGCCGGCCCTCGCTGCGGTACGGCTGGCAGGAGTGCACGCTCACGCCCTGCGAGGTGGCCTGGGAGGTCGGTGGGATGCTGCGTGCGCTCGGTTGGCCCGGGCACCCGACCCCGTGCGCCGACTGCCCGCCCGATGCGGCGGCCGCATGAGGTGGGGGCAGCCGCGTCCGGCTCGGTGGGGCCGAAGAGCGTGGTAGATCTGCCTCGTCTGCGCGGGTGAATTTCCCACTGTCTTCGGCGGGGCGTCTCCAGGTGGGGTGAAGGTGTGCGTAGCTGCGGGCGGGCAGGCGGGCGGGCGGGGACGGTGTGCTCCTGGCGGGGGAGTGATCGGTGTGAAGAGCGTGGTAGATCTGCCGCGTCTGCGCGGGTGAATTTCCCATCGTCTTCGGCGGGGTGCCTCCGGGGCGGGGCGCACCAGCCGCCGGCGTCCGGATCGGGAAGCGACGCTGGTGCCGGAGCGTGCCCGGGGGAAGCGACGCCCGCCCTTGACAGCGCCTCGAGCCGTTCGACGCGTTGTGGAGCGTCGATGGTGTCGCCGGCGAGGCGCAGGTACCCGATCAGCGCGCGAACCGCGGCGATCGACGGACCGGGGTACGCCGTGAAATCCGCCCCGGGGGTACGCCGTGAGATCCGCCGGGAGCGGTTCCGGACATGCGAGAGCGGGTGGTCCAGGCTCGTCACCCCCCAAGCCCGGGCCACCCGCCCTCGGTGCGATGTGCAGACCCCCCAGCCTGCCTACCGCAACGGTGTTCCGAGCCCCCCAGCTCGTTCACCGCTACGAAGCTCGGCTCCCCCGCCGACCTTCGCGTCTTCGGTAGGCGAGCCCCCCAGCTCACCTACCGCGTTCCCCCACGACCCGGGAAGCTTCCCCTCAGAACCCCGTGCTCTCCGTGCCGCTCTGATGGGGATATCGCCCCAGCCCCCTGCGGCGTTACAGCCGTCTTGGACATCCGTTTCTGTTGGCATTAACAGGGGTGTGACCAGGGCAAGTTAACGAGGTTCGATGACCCAGGCCCCGATTGGGTCCGGATCTTGCGCATCTCGGGCGCGAAACGGGCTCCCCGCGGTGGCGGCGATGGGCGGTGGGGGCGGCGTCCAGGGGCGGTGTCCCGCGGAGTGGAGCGGCGTGGCTGCGGTAAGGCAGAGTCGTGCCATCCCCCCGGACTGTCACACTCCGCCTCACCGCTGCGCTCCCCGAAGCGTAGGCGGGCAGGTGCGCACTGCGCCAAGGACTTTGTGCCTACCTTGACCGTTTCCTGGGCAGAAATGGGAAGTGCGCAGATCGCACACAATTGTGTGTATCTAGGCGCGTCAGTAGCCGGCGCCCCGGGTGCATGGCTCAGGTTCGGCCTCGGGTGGTCGATCGAATTGGACGAGTGGTCGGCTGCGGCCGCGGCTGCCGCCTGCCTGGTGCGGCGCGAGGCCGACACGCACACGCCAGAACTGGGGAGTGGAGCGCCATGCGCTGTCAGCAATGCGGGGCTGAGCTCGCGTACGGGGCCGCGTTCTGCGGATCGTGCGGGGCCGACACCCGGGCCACGTCACCGTACGGGCATGCCTCGGGCGGCGACGGCTCCGGCGGATACCCCACGGGTGGCTACCCATCGTCCGGCTACGGCTCAATCGGCTACCCCTCGGCCGGTTACGGCTCGGGTGGCTACGGCCCAGGCGGGTACCCGCCTCCCGGACAGCGGCGCGGATCGGCGGCGCTGTGGGTGGCGCTCGCGCTCTTCGCGGTGGGGGTCGCGAGCGTCGTCGCCTGGTTCGCGCTGAACCGGTCCTCGGACGAGCAACCGGTCGCGGCGGCCACCACGCCGTCGGCCTCGGCCGCGCCGACGACCGCGAGTCAACCGGCTCCGGCCGCCGGCGGCCAGCAGAATGCCACCGTGACCGTGACCCAGCCCCCGCCGGTGACCGTGACCCAGCAGGCGCCGCGGGCCGCCGCTCCGGCCCCGACGGTGGTGGAAACCCAGTCGGGCCTGGAGGAGTCGCTGCCGACCGGCTCCTGGCTGCTGGTGCTGGAGTCGATGCCGAAGTCGCGCTACTCCCAGAGCGAGGCGTGGAGCAAGGCGTCCTCGATCGGCTCCGCGGTCGTCATCGACAGCTCCCGCGTCAGTGGGCTCAACAGCGGCTACTGGGCGGTTATCGCGGACCGCGCCTTCGAGTCGAAGTCGGCGGCCAACGGCACCTGCTCCTCGTACGGCCGCTCGGTCGGCGGCGAGTGCTACCCGCGCCGGGTCGGCGGCTGACATGTGCGCTCCCCTCCCGTCCACCGGCTCGACGCCCGACCGGCGCGCGGTGCTGCGGGCGTCGGCCTCCGTGCCGCTGCTGCTCCTGGGCGGCCTCGGCGCGGGCACCGCGGTCGCGGCTCCGGCCGGTGCCGAAGGGCTCACTGGTCTCGCCGGCCTCGGTGAGCTCGGCGGGCTCGAGCCGCCGGCTGCCGCGGGGGTGCGTGCGCCGCGCATCCATCCGCGAGCGGACTGGGCGGCCGGGCGCCGCGCGACCGGGCGCATGCAGACAGAAGACGTCCGCTTCCTGCTCGTGCATCACACCCAGACCCCGAACACCGACTCCCGGGACGGCGTGCCGGGCCGGCTGCGCGGGATGTTCGCCTTTCACACCGGCGACAAGGGCTGGCCGGACATCGCGTACAACTTTCTCGTCGACCGGTTCGGCGGCGTCTGGGAGGGGCGCACGGGGAGCCTGGCCGGTCCGGTTCGCGGCGACGCGACGGGCGGCAGCCAGGGGTTCGCCCAGCTGTGTTGCTTCATCGGCGACCACACGTCGCAGCCCCCGACGCCCGAGGCGATGGCCTCGATGTCGCAGCTGCTCGCCTGGCTGGCCGCCCGCTACCAGGTGGGGCTCGCTGCGAATCGGCAAGTCGCCTTCGTCTCCCGCGGCTCCAACCGGTGGCCGCGCGGCCGACGGGTGACGACGACGCCGATCGCGGCGCACCGCGACATGTCGCTCACCGAATGCCCCGGCGACGCGCTGTACCCACTCGTCCGCTCCCAACTGTGGCCCCGGGCGCGCCGGCTCGCCGGCTCCGGCGGGCAGGCGTCCGCGACGCAGGCGACGCCGACGAGCGGAACCGCGCTCGCGAGCCCGTCCGCCGGCGCGGTCGAGTCCGGCTCGCCGCCGGCCTCGACCGGGGCGTCGACAAGCCCTTCGGGCGGGCCGTCGTCGAGCCCGTCGGGTGGCGCCTCGCCCCGCTCCACGCCCAGCGTCTCCGGAAGCGCGACGAGCGGGGGGTCGACGGTTTCGGCGGGCACGACGCCGAGCGCGCAGTCGCAGAGCCTCGTGCACGACGCGCTGCCCGTGCTGGGCGTCGCCGGGATCGGCGGTGGCACGGCCTTGGCCGCCTACGCCCTGCGCCGCGGCCGCTGACCGGCGCGGCGCGCCACCGGCTCCGATCGACCGGGCCGATCCGATTGCTGCCGATCCGATTGCTGCAGACCGGGCGGCTGCTGGCGATGAGGAGGAGAGAGTCGGGAGCGGGGTGGCGATGGACACGACGGACGCGGCGAAACAGCCGTTGGGCAGCGCGTACCTGCTCGGGGAGGTGCTCGGAGCCGGTGCCAGCGGCCAGGTGCGCGCAGGCACCGACCGGGAGGGCAACGAGTACGCGGTGAAACTGCTGCACCCCAGCCTGGCGGCCGACCCGGCGGTCGTGCGGCGGTTCGTCGCCGAGCGCGACGTGCTGCGAGCGATCCGCCATCCGCACGTCGTGGCGGTCACCGACCTGGTCATCGAGGGCAACACGCTGGCCATCGTCATGGAGCGGGTCGACGGCGGTGACCTGCGCGACCGACTCCGCGAATCCGGCACCATCGCACCCGAACTCGTTGCCGAGTGGGGAAGCCATATTGCGGCGGGGCTGCACGCGGCGCACGTGCAGTCCGTTGTGCACCGCGACGTCAAGCCTGAGAACGTGCTCCTCGACGAGAGCCACGACCCGCCGGCGGCGCGGCTGTCGGACTTCGGGGTGGCCCGCCTCCTCGGGGAAGCCCACACCGGCATGTTGCTCGGCACCCCGCACTACCTCGCGCCGGAACTCGCCCAGGGGGCGCCGGCGACGCCGGCCGCCGACCTGTACGCGTTGGGCATCACGCTGTACGAGCTGGCCTGCGGGCACGTGCCGTACGCCGCGCGACGCGGGCCGCAGGCGGTGCTCGCCGCGCACGTGCACGAAGAGCCGGGTCGGCCGCTCGGCGTGCCCGACCGGTTGTGGGAGATCATCCGGGCGCTGCTGGAGCCCGATCCGGGGCGCCGGCTGGCGCCCGCGGGGCGGGTCAGCGACGAGTTGCGCGCCGCGGCCGAGGAGTTGGCGGGGGCGCCCGCCGCGCGACGGCTGCCCGACCCGCCTCCCACGAAGCCGCGCGCCGGTGCGCCCGGTCGCGTGGGCTGGGCCGGGTCGGCGCCCGGGTCGGCCGCCGGCGCGCATCCGCGTCCGGCGATCGCGGCGGGCAGGCCGGTACGACCGGTCGCGCCGGTCTCGCCGAATGGGCGCCTGCGCCCCGGCGCCCCGTTCGGTCCAGGCGGAGCCGGTACCCCCTTCGGTCCGGGCGGTCCCAGGGCGCCCTTCGGTCCAGGCGCCATGAGTGGCCCTTATGGCCGGGGCGGTCCGGGGATGCCGATGCGGCCGCCCGGCGCGGCGGTCGCGGCGCGAGCGGCCCGTCCGATGCCCTCGCCGGTGGGGCGCCCGCCGCGCGCCAGCACCGCGCAGACGGTCGTCACCGTGCTGATCTTCCTGCTCGCGGCAGCTCTGCTCGGCCTGGCCGCGTGGCTGGTCCTGCGGCCCGCGGACGGAGCCGGTTCGCTCGCGCCGCCGCCCACCCTCCCCGGCATCGCAAGCGCCGATGCGTAGCCGCATGCCGCTCTCGCCGCGCCCGCCGCTCGTGCTCGTCGGTCTCATCGCGGCCGGCCTCGCCGTCGGCGGCTGCGGACCCTCCGGGCCGACGTCCTCGACCGCCACGGACGGTGTCGCGACGGCCGATTCGGGCCAGGCGGGGCCCACCTCGTCGGGCGGGGGCGCGACGGCCCGCGCGCCCGTGCGCGCCTCCGACGGCACGAACGCGGCGACGGCGGTGCCCACCTACGTCGCCTCCCCGACGACGGCCGCCGGCACCGGGAGTCCGTCGGCGTCGTCCCGCGCGGCTCCCACGTCGCTCGGCGACGCCACGATCGTCATCGATCCCGGCCACAACGGGGGCGCGTCCGCGGCGTTCAACAACCGGCAGGTGCCCGCGGGCAACGGACGGATGAAGGCGTGCAACACGTCGGGCACGGCGATTCCCGGCGGCGTGTCGGAGCACACGGTGAACTTCCGGCTCGCGACCGAGCTCGGCCAGCAACTGCGGGCCGCGGGTGCGCGGGTCGTGTTCACCCGTGAGACCGACGACGGCGCCGGGCCGTGCGTCAACGACCGCGCGGCCGTCGGCAACCGCGCCCGCGCCGACGCCGTGGTCTCGGTGCACGCCGACGGCAGCGACTCGGCCTCCGCCCGCGGCTTCCACGTCATCCGGTCGACGACGATGGTGGGCGGCCCGGCGATCGAGGCCGCCTCCGAGCGGCTGGCGAAGGCTGTCGTCGCGACGTTCGAGGGCACCGGCATGCCGCGCTCGACCTACCTCGGTGGGGGCACCGCGATCACCCCGCGCGACGACATCGCCGGACTCAACCTCTCGCGGGTGCCGGCCGTCATGCTCGAGGCCGGCAACTTGCATCACCCGAGTGATGCGCAGCTGCTCACCGATCCCGCGTTCGTGCGCACGCAGGCCCGGGCGCTCGTGACCGCCCTCGAGACGTGGCTGCCGACCCGCTGACCCCGCGTGCGCCGCTCAAGCCGGCGAACTCAGTGGTGTGTCCCATCGGTGGCCGGCTCACCTGGCTCAGGTGACGCCGGTGCGGCGCCGATCGGTCTCATGCACCACATCGACATCTCGTGGCGGGCGGCAAGGGCTTCACAACGGGCGTTCGACGACCGGCACGGCGGGGGGAAACGGACGCCGCATGACGCAGCACGACATCCGCGACGAGGCCGCGTTGACGATCAGCGGCGAGGGGCGACGCTGGAGCCTGGCCGCCGGCGCGCAGGTCGTCATCGGACGCTCGGCCGACGCCGACATCCGCATCGACGACCCGGAGGTGTCGCGGCGGCACGCGCAGCTGGTCGCGACGGGGCCCGGCGGGTGGGTGGTCAGCGATCTGGGCTCGGTGAACGGAACGTACGTCGACGGCAGGCGCGTGACCAGCGCCGATGTCGGTGACGGTAGCGTCATCGCGCTCGGCCCGGATCCGCGGGCCCCGCGGCTCACCCTGACCGGAGCCGGGTCCGGGGCCGGGGCCAGCGGAGGCGGGGACGCGGACAGCGCAGCCGGGGCCGTCGAGAGTGGCGCGGGGCAGGCGCCGCTGTCCTGGCCCGACTCCGGCGGCGGCGGGGCGCGGGGTCCGGACGCGCCGCCACGGGTCGTGCCGACGGACATCCACGGGTGCGTGACGATCGGCCGGGCCGCGGACAACACGCTGACGATCGACGACCTGCAGGCCTCCCGGTATCACGCGCGCGCCACCCGGCGCGGTGACGGCTTCTGGATCGAGGATCTCGGCAGCCTCAACGGCACGTATCTCAACGGGAGACCGATCAGCGCGGCGCTGTGCGGAGCCAACGATCTGCTGACGATCGGCCGCCGCCAGTTCCGGGCGGTCGGCGGCGAGCTGATCATGACACGTCAGCACCGCGAGGTCAGCCTCGTGGCCCGCGACCTGCGGGTCGTGCTGCCCGACGGCAAGCAGCTCCTCGGCGGGGTCGACTTCGCGCTGCCGACCGCGAGCCTCATGGCGGTCATCGGCCCGTCCGGAGCCGGTAAGTCGACGCTGCTCGGCGCCCTGACCGGGGCGCGCAAGGCGAGCAGCGGGCAGGTCGGGTTCGATGGGCGCGACCTGTACGCCAACTACCACGAGCTGCGGCAACGCATCGGGCTCGTACCCCAGGACGACGTGGTGCACCCCCAGCTCAGCGTGCGGCAGGCCCTCGAATACGCCTCGCGCCTGCGGTTTCCCGCCGACCTCGACGTGCGCGCCCGACGCGCCCGGATCGGGCAGGTCGTCGCCGAACTCGAACTCAGCGCGCACATCGACACCCGCATCGACCGGCTCAGCGGCGGGCAGCGCAAACGCACGAGCGTGGCCCTCGAACTGCTCACCGAGCCCTCGCTGCTCTTCCTCGACGAACCCACCTCCGGGCTCGACCCCGGCCTCGACAAGTCGGTGATGACGACCCTGCGCACCCTCGCCGACGGCGGCCGAACGGTCGTCGTCGTCACCCATAACGTCGCCAACCTCGGCCTGTGCGACCGGGTGCTGCTGCTGGCTCCGGGCGGCACCGTGGCGTACTTCGGGCCGCCGGAGAACCTCCTCGGCTATTTCGGCCTCGGCGACTACTCCGACGTGTTCACACAGGTCAGCGCCCGCCCGGACGCGGCCACCGATCGGTTTCGCCGATACGGCGGGGGGGG
>JBDIAM010000102.1:0-10493 GCA_039812445.1 Piscicoccus intestinalis
CCGACGACGCCGACGGCGAGGTCGGCGATCGCGCCCAGGTCGGGGCGCAGGTCGAGCACGGTCGCGGCGTCGTCGAGCAGGAGCCCGAGCCAGCCCGGTCCGTTGTCGACCCACGCGGCGTCGAGCACCGCCTCCGGCCGGTCGCCCAGCCCGAGGCCGCGCACCGCCCGGTCCAACGTCGCTGCGTCGACCGGCCCGGAGCGCAGCAGCGGCGGGGCGGCGAACGCCAGCTCGTCGTCGCGCCTGGCCACGGCGACGAGCCCGACTCCGCACTCCTGCACGATCCGCGGCCCGCGCGGGGTGCCGCCGGCCTGCAGCCACGCCCACGCCGACCCCAGCGTCGGGTGCCCGGCGAACGGCAGCTCGCCGCCGGGGGTGAAGATGCGCAGCCGGTAGTCGGCTCCGCCGGCGCGGCCCTGCTCGCTCGGTTCGAGAAGAAAGGTGGTCTCCGACAGGTTGGTCCAGCGCGCGAAGGCCGCCATCGCCGCCTCGTCGAGCCCGTCGGCGTCGTGCACCACCGCCACCGGGTTGCCGCGGAACGGCTCGTCGGTGAACACATCGACCTGGCTGAACGGCAGCACCATGGCGCCCAGCCTACGAACCGAAGTCGCCGACCGCCTCGGCGAGCGGGTCTAGAGTGACGGGACGACGCGGGGTGCGCGATCGCGCTGAGATCACACCCGTCGAACCTGCCCTAGTTCGTACTAGCGAAGGGACGTCGCTGATGACGGATTCTTCTGACCCCACCGCCCCCACCGGCGCCGCGGGTACCCTGGTGACCTGCGACGACGCCGCCCGGGCGCTGGAGTCGATGCGAGCGGCGGGGCCGCTCGTGCAGTGCCTGACCAACACCGTGGTGACCAACTGGACCGCCAACGTGCTGCTCGCCGCCGGCGCCGCCCCGGCGATGGTCGACAACCCGCACGAGGCGGGCGATTTCGCCACCGTCGCCAGCGCCGTGCTGATCAACCTCGGCACCCCCTACGACGTCACGGTCGCCGCCATGCAGGAGGCGGTCGCGGCGGCCGCCCGCGCGCGCACGCCCTGGGTGCTCGATCCGGTCGCCGCCGGTGGACTCGCCTGGCGCACCGGCGTCGGCCGCGACCTGCTGCAGCTCGGCGCCCCCGCGATCATCCGCGGCAACGCCTCGGAGATCCTCGGGCTCGCCGGGGGCGTCGGGGGCCGCGGCGTCGACTCGACCGACACCGCCGACGCCGCGCTCGAGGCGGCCCGCGCGCTGGGCGCCGAACACGGCTGCGTCGTCGCCGTCAGCGGCGAGGTCGACCACCTCACCGACGGACACCGGCTCGTGCGCCTGTCGAACGGCCACCCGCTGCTCACCCGCGTCACCGGAGTCGGGTGCGCGCTCGGCGCGCTCATGGGCGCCTTCGCCGCCACCAGCGACGACGCACTCGTCGCCGCGACCGCCGCCACGGGTCTGCTCACCGTGGCCGCCGACGCGGCCGCCGACGGCGCCGCCGGGCCCGGCTCCTTCGCGGTCGCCCTGCTCGACCAGCTCGCCACGCTGGCCCCGCAGCAACTCGGCGAGCGCCTGCGGCTGGAGTTCGAGTCCGACGGCGGGGCCGACCGATGAGCGCCCCCTTCGACCCGGCCCGGCTCGCGGTCTACCTCGTCACCGACTCCCCGCAGTGCGAACCGTTGGGCGTCGTGGAGACGGTCCGCCGCGCCGTCGCCGGCGGCGCCACCCTCGTGCAGCTGCGCGACCCGGACGCCTCCGACGACGAATTCACCCGCCTGGGGCGCGAACTCCTCGACGTGTGCGGCGACGTGCCGCTCATCCTCGACGACCGCGTGCACCTCGTGGAGACGGTCGGCGCCGCCGGCGTGCACGTCGGCCCGAGCGACGCCCCGCCGCAGCGGGCCCGCGAGCTGCTCGGGCCGGAGAAGATCGTCGGGCTCTCGGTCTCCGACCAGGCCCAGCTCGACGTGGCGAACGCGCTGCCGCCGGGCACCGTCGACTACCTCGGGCTGAGTCCCGTGCGCGCCACCGCGAGCAAGCCGGGGCACGCGGCGCCGATGGGGTTCGCGCAGGCGTCCCGGCTCGCCCGCCGCAGCGCGTACCCGACGTGCGCGATCGGCGGCATCAAGGCCGCCGACGCCGCCGCGCTCAAGAGCAGCGGCATCGACGGCATGGCGGTCATCAGCGCGATCTGCGGCGCCCCCGACCCGCGGGCCGCGGCCGAAGAACTCGCCGCCGCCTGGGCCGCGGCGCCCCGCGTCGCCAACGTGCTCTCGATCGCCGGCAGCGACCCCAGCGGCGGCGCCGGCATCCAGGCCGACCTGAAATCGATCAGCGCCAACGGCGCCTACGGCATGTGCGCGATCGTCGCGCTCACCGCGCAGAACACCCGCGGGGTCACCGGCATCCACCCCGTGCCGCTGGAGTTCGTGCGGGCCCAGCTCGACGCGCTCGTCGACGACGTGCGCGTCGACGCGATCAAGATCGGCATGCTCGCCTCCGCCGACCTCGCCCGCACGGTCGGCGACTACCTCGCCGGGCCGTTCGCGGGGGTGCCCGTCGTGCTCGACCCGGTAATGGTCGCCACGAGCGGCGACCGGCTCCTGGCGGAGGACGCGGTGGAGGCGGTGCGCGGCCTGCTCCCGCTGGCCGACCTCATCACCCCCAACCTGCCCGAGGCCGCGGTGCTCCTGGAGACCGAACCGGCCCGCAGTCTGGACGAACTCACCGCCCAGGCGCAGGCGTTGCTCGGCCTCGGCGCCCGCGGCGTGTACGCCAAGGGCGGGCACTTCGAGGCGGACGCGGCGCTGGCCGCGACCTCCGCCGCGGGCGCCGGCGCGGCCGACGAGGTGCGCGACGTCGTCCTCGTCGACGGCGAACTGCTCGTGCTGTCAGCGCCGTTCGTCGACACACCGAACACGCACGGCACGGGCTGCAGCCTCTCGTCGGCGCTGGCGGCGCTGCGCCCGCAACGCCCCGACTGGAGCACGACGGCCCGCGACGCCAAGGCGTGGCTGTCCGCGGCGATCGCGGCGGCCGACACCCTGAGCGTCGGCGGCGGCCACGGCCCGGTGCACCATTTCCACGAGTCGTGGAGTCGCCGCTGAGCGGCCAACTGCGGCAAGCTGATTCGCGCTGATCAACCGAGACAGGAGGCGCGATGGAGGTCGTCGTCACGAACTCGCCCGAGCAGCTCGCGCGGCTGGGTGCCGACGCCGTGCTCGAGGCGATGGGCCGGCGGGCCCGGCCGACGCTGGGGCTGGCCACCGGCTCCAGCCCGCGCGGCATCTACGCCGAGCTCGGTCGCCGGGTGCGCGCGGGCGAGGCGAGCCTGGCGCGGGTGCGCGCGTTCCTCCTCGACGAGTACGTCGGGCTGGGCGAGGACCACCCGCAGCGGTACCGCAACGTCATCGCGCGGGACCTGCTCGACCACGTCGACATCGACCCGGGCCGGGTGCGCGGCCCCGACGGCCTCGCCGACGACATCGAAGCCGAGTGCGTCGCGTACGAGCAGGCGATCGCACGGGCCGGGGGAATCGATCTGCAGATCCTCGGGATCGGCAGCGACGGGCACATCGCGTTCAACGAGCCGGGCTCCTCGCTCGCCTCACGCACCCGGATCAAGACGCTGACCCGCCAGACCCGGCAGGACAACGCCCGGTTCTTCGGCGACGACGTCGAGGCGGTGCCGGTGCACTGCCTCACCCAGGGGATCGCGACGATCATGGCGGCCGGGCACCTCCTGCTCGTGGCCACCGGGCGTGCCAAGGCGGAGGCCGTGCACCAGCTCGTCGAGGGACCGATCAGCGCGATGTGGCCGGCGACCGCCCTCCAGTGGCACCCCCACGTCACCGTCCTCGTCGACCAAGCCGCCTGCGCCCGCTTGCAACTCGCGCCCTACTTCGTCGACACGTTCGAGCACAAGCCCGACTGGCAGGGGTTCTGACCGAGGCAGGCCACTACACCCAGCGGCGCACCCGGGCGCGGTAGGCCGCGTAGCGCGGACCGAACGCCTCGGCCAGTGCCCGCTCCTCCAGGCGCGCCTGCCGGTCGGCCGCGGCGACGAACGCCACCAGCGGGACGAGCGGCAGAAGGCGGCGCAGGTGCAGCGCATGGCCCGTCAGGCCCAGCGCCAGCCCGAGGTAGATGGGGTGCCGGCTGCACGCGAACACCCCGGAGTCGACGACCGCCTCCGAGCGTCGCGGGTCGCGCGGGTCGACCGTCGTTCCCGCCCGGTGCAGTTCGCGCACCGCGCCCGCCGCGATCCCTGCGCCCGCGACCGCGATCAGGGCGGCGGCGGCGCTGCTCCACGCGCGGCGCCGGACCGGCCCGACTGCGCCGACCCCGCGCTGGGCCGCCGCCGCGGCGAGGAACCACAAGGCGGGTAGGCGCAGGGCGGGGGCGGCGCGCACGCTCAGGCCCCCTCAGGCCCGCTCGGGCCCCGCTCGGACCCCGTCAGGGCCTGCGCGCCGCTGACGTCGGCGACCCGGGCGAGCAGGCCGTTGACGAAGCCCGGCGACTCGTCGGTGCTCAGCGCGCGGGCCAGCTCGACCGCCTCCGAGATGGCGACGCCGGAGGGCACGTCGTCGTTGTGCGCGATCTCCCAGGCGCCGACGCGCAGGATCGCCCGGTCGACGGCGGGCATCCGCTCCAGCGACCAGCCCTGGCTGTACATCGACAGGGTCTCGTTCAGCGGTGCCCAGTTGGCGACGACGCCGCGCACGATCGCCACCGTGTACTCGCGCAGCGGAGACTGACCGGCGGGTGCGGCCACCCGGGCGTCGAGCAGCACCCCGGCGTTCATGCCGCGCTGCTCGGCCTCGAAGAGGAGGTCGACGGCGGCCCGGCGGGCCTTGCTGCGGGTCGAGGTGAGCGCGCCCTTGGGCGGCTGCACCGTACGCAACCACTCGGCGCCCTCCACGGGCACCGGCAGCCCGCTCGCCGCGGGCCGACCCGAGCCGTCGGGCATCAGTTGACGCGCGAGAGGTAGGAGCCGTCGCGGGTGTCGACCTTGACCTTGGTGCCCGTCTCCAGGAACAGCGGCACCTGGATCTGCGCGCCGGTCTCGAGGGTGGCGGGCTTGGTGCCGCCGGTCGAGCGGTCGCCCTGCAGGCCCGGCTCGGTGTACGTGATCGTCAGCTCGACGGAGGCGGGCAGCTCGACGAACAGCGGCGTGCCCTCGTGGGTCGCGACCACCGCGTCCTGGTTCTCCAGCATGTAGTCGGCCGAGGTGCCGACGACGTCGGAGTGCACGTTGAGCTGCTCGAACGTCTTGCCGTCCATGAAGACGAAGTCGTCGCCGTCCTTGTACAGGTACTGCATCGTGCGGCGGTCGACGTTGCTCGTCTCCACCTTGGTGCCCGCGTTGAACGTCTTGTCGACGGTCTTGCCGGACATGACGTTCTTCAGCTTGGTGCGCACGAACGCCGGGCCCTTGCCGGGCTTGACGTGCTGGAACTCCACGACGGTCCACAGCTGGCCCTCCAGGTTGAGCACCATGCCGTTCTTCAGGTCGTTGGTCGTCGCCACGGGTATCGCGTCTCTTTCGTCGGGGTCGGTCGCACGCCGGGTGGTCCAGGGTGTGGCCCACGATGGTCCTCGCTGGGGCCACCGGTGGGGCCACGGTGGCGCCGGATCGGCGCCACGAACGACCGATCGTCGGTCGGGGGCGCCCGATCCACCAGCCGCCCGGGGCCGACGTGCAGGGAATCGGAGAAGATTCTACCGGCCCCGCGGGATGCCGCTCGCCACGCCGGTCGGCGGCAGCGCGTGGTCGAGGCCACCGTCGGCTCCGCCTCGGTCCGTCGCTCGCGGCATGAAAAGCTGGCGTCATGCTCCGCTCGGCCGACGACGCACCCCGATGGGCTCCGCGACGCCCTCGCCGGGCGGCGGCGGTACTGGCGGCGGCAACCCTCGCCGGCTCCCTCGTCGCGGCGTGCAGCGCGCCGGAGCCGACCGTCGCGCCGACGACCCCGGCGGTCACCGAGACCCCCCAGACGCCGATCGCGGTGAGCGCGCTGCCGATGGCCACCGACCTGCGGCCCGCCAACGTGGAGGACCCGTACACCCAGCGCGTCCTGGGCCTGCTGCTGCGCGGACTCGTGCGATACGACGCCAAGGGCAAGGCCGTCAACGAGGTGGCCGAGGCGATCGAGACCACCGACAACCAGGTCTACACGGTGCGCCTGCAACGCAACTGGCGGTTCACGGACGGGCAGGCCGTGACCGCCTCCTCGTTCGTCGACGCGTGGAACTACGCCGCGGCGCGCGCCAACGGCCAGTACCGCTCCCGCGACTTCGCCCCGATCCTCGGCTACGAGGCGATGCAGCTGGCCGCCACCGAGCCCGGCGCCGCCACCCAGCTCGCCGGCCTGGAGGTGCTCGACGACTACAGCTTTCGCATCACGCTGACCCAGCCGCAGCCGGGCTTCCAGGATTCGCTGGGTCGGCTCTCGTTCGCGCCGCTGCCACCAGCCGCGCTGAGCGACCCGACCGCGTGGTCGAGCAACCCGGTCGGCAACGGCCCCTACCGTCTCGAGGGCTCCTGGCCGCAGAACCCGGTGGGCGGCACCACGATCCGGCTGCGCCCCAACCCCGAGTACGTGGGCGGTCAGACGCCGCAGAACACCGGCATCGACATGCACGTCTACGACTCGGCGGCCGCCGCGTACGCGGGCCTGAGCAGCGGCACCCTCGACGTCGTCGATCAGGTGCCCGTCTCCGAACTGCCGCGCTACCGCACGACACTGGGGAGCCGGGCCGTCAACCAGCCGGTCGGCGTCGCCCAGTCGATCGTGTTTCCGCTGCATCGCGACCCCTGGGCCGGCGAGCGCGGCCTGCTGCTGCGGCAGGCGATCTCGACGTCGATCGACCGCGACGCGCTCGCCTCCGGGTTGCTCTCCGGCACGGCGTTGCCCGCCACCGACCTCGCCGCGCCCGTCGTCGAGGGCTACTCCGCCGACGTCTGTGGCCAGTGGTGCACCCGCGACCAGAACACCGCCGCCAACGCGTTCCACGAGGCGGGCGGCTGGGAGGGTCCGCTGACGATCGCCTACGCCGCCGACGGCGACGACGGGCCGGTCGCCACCGACGTGTGCCGGGAGGTCACCCAGGCGCTCGGGCTCGCGTGCCAGCCGCGCACGTACGCGACCCTGCGGGACCTGCGGGAGGCGGTCGCGCTCGGCCGCGAGACCGGCCCCTACCTGGAGACCTGGCGGATGCCGCAGCCCACTCTGCAGGCGTTCCTCGTGCCGCGCTTCACGACCGGCGCCCCCGACAACGGCAGCGGCTACTCCAACGACGTCGTCGACACCCGCATGGGTGCGGCGGCGACGGCGGCCACCTCGGCGCAACCCAGCGCGTACGCGCAGATCGAGCCGCTCATCATGGGCACGCTGCCCGTCGTGCCGCTGTGGTCGCGCAACGCCGTCGGCGGCGCCGGCGAGAACGTCACCGGCGTGCGCACCGACGTCTTCGGCAGCCCGGTCTACCCGGAGATCACCCGGAACTGACCGCACATCTCTTGTGCGAATCCCGGCTCTCCGCAACGCCCGGTAGGCCGCGTCGACCTCCCCGATCTATCGGAGGATTCGCATTTAGATTCACCAGTTCAACAGCGTGCTTATCGGTGATCATTCACCGAATGTCGCACAAACAGGTGGGGACTTAATGCCCTGAACTTCCCCCGCGCACCGCTAATAGTTATCGGATATCGGGCGACGTGGCCCGAATTCCCAAAGAGATCGGTGCAAATCCATGGAGACGGTTCTCATCATTCTCCAACTCGCCGTCGTCCTGGCCTGTCTGCTGGTCGGGGCGCATCGCGGGGGCATGGGCCTGGGCCTCATCGGCGGCATCGGCCTGGTCATCCTCGTCTTCGTGTTCCGGCTGCCGCCGGGCGAACCGCCGATCCAGGTGATGCTGACGATCCTCGCCGTCATCGGCTGCGCCTCGGTACTGCAGACCGCCGGCGGGCTCGACGTGCTCATGCGCGTGGCCGAACGAGTGCTGCGCCGCCACCCCCAGCACGTGACGATCCTCGGCCCCATGACCACCTGGACGCTGACCGTGCTGTGCGGCACCGGCCACGTCGTCTACACGATGCTGCCGATCATCGCCGACATCGCGCTGAAGAAGAACATCCGGCCCGAGCGGCCCATGGCGATCTCCTCGGTCGCCGCGCAGATGGGCATCACCGCCTCCCCGGTGTCGGTGGCGGTCGTCTCGATGGCCTCGATCCTCGCCGAACGGGCCGGAGCCGGGCAGGCGTTCTCCATCCCGCAGATCCTCATGGTCTCCCTACCCGCGTCGCTGTGCGGGGTGCTCGTCGCGGCGCTGTGGTCGATCCGCCGCGGCAAGGACCTCGACGACGACCCGGTCTTCCAGGCCCGCATCGCCGACCCCAAGATGCGTGATTACGTCTACTCCGGCGGCACGACATTGCTCGACACGGAGTCGCCGAAGTCGGCCTACCGGTCGACGGCGATCTTCTTCACCGCGATCGCGATCGTCGTCGTCCTCGGCGCCTTCGAGGCGCTGCGTCCGTCGTTCCCGACGGAGGCCGGCACGATGGCACCGCTGTCGATGAACCTGACGATCCAGATGATCATGCTGTTCGCCGGCGCCCTCATCCTCATGTTCTGCGAGGTGAAGTCCGCCGACATTCCCAACTCCGGGGTCTTCAAAGCCGGCATGGTCGCATTGTTCGCCGTGTTCGGCGTCGCGTGGATGAGCGAGACATTCTTCGGCGCGCACCTGGTGGCCCTCGAGGGGGTGCTCGCCGGCGTCGTCGCCGAGGCGCCGTGGATGTACGCGCTCGTGCTGTTCGTCGTCTCCAAGCTCGTCAACTCCCAGGCCGCCGCGATCACCGCGATCGTGCCGGTCGGCCTCCATCTCGGCGTCGACCCGGTCGCGATCGTCGGCTTCATCGGAGCCGGGTACGGCTACTTCATCCTGCCGACCTACCCCTCCGACCTCGCCGCCATCGGCTTCGACCGCTCGGGGACCACGCACATCGGCCGGTTCGTCATCAACCACAGCTTTCTCGTGCCGGGCCTGATCTGCGTGGGCGTCTCCTGCCTCATCGGCTACCCCCTGGCGCACCTGGTGCTCTGAGGCACTGACCGTCCGTGAAAACTGCGTGTCGCGGTCGGGACTGCGGCACGGACTGCAGTCCTCACCGTGACACGCAGTTTTGAGGGACGTGTACTCAGTGAGGCGGGCCTGCCGGCCGGGGCGTACGGCCCCTGATTCCGTACGCCCCAGGCGGCAGGCCCGCCTCCCGAACCCCCCTGTGTCCCCACCCGGGTGATCCTTGGCCGGTCGAACCCGGGCGCGCGCGACGCCCCGGCTTTCCGGACTCAGGAACAAGCGTGCCCGACAACCGGCCACGTCGGCATCCCCCCTGAGGGGGATTTCTTGCAGAGCAAGATACGTCGAACGACTCAGACCCCGGCACGAGCCTCCAGGGGGGCGCGTCACGAGTCACGCGTCACGAGGCTCGGTCGCTGACGAGAACCGCCTCGTACGCGGCGCGCAGGTCGTCCTCGGCCGGGCCCTCGAGCCGACTCGGTTCGCCGCGGGAGTCGACGACGACGAACCGCAGCAGATCGCCGCGAGTCTTCTTGTCGCGGCGCATGACCGACAGGTGCTCGGGCCAGTCGTGCCCGGCCGGCGGGGCGTAGGTCGTCGGCAGCCCGACGGCGCTCAGCACGTCGCGGTGGCGGCGCGCCCCGGCCTCGTCGAGGAGGCCGGCGCGCCGGGCCAGCGCGGCCGCGAACATCATGCCGACCGCCACCGCCTCCCCGTGGCGGCGCCGGTAGCCGCTGATCTGTTCGATCGCGTGGCCGAACGTGTGCCCGTAGTTGAGGATCTCGCGCAGCGAGGACTCCCGCAGGTCCGCGGTGACGACCCGGGCCTTGAGCGCGATCTTGCGCACCACGAGCTCGCGCAGCACGGCGGAGTCGGGGTCCAGGGCCGCGACCGGATCGGCCTCGACGAGGTGCAGGATGCGCGGGTCGCCGATGAAACCGCCCTTGACGACCTCGGCCATTCCCGCGACGAGATCGGCGCGCGGCAAGGTGCGCAGGCTCGTGAGATCGACGAGCACCCCGACGGGTTCGTGGAAGGCACCGACGAGGTTCTTGCCCTCGGCGGTGTTGATGCCGGTCTTGCCGCCGACGGCCGCGTCGACCATCGCGAGCAGCGTCGTCGGCACCTGCACGACGGCCACCCCGCGCAGCCACGTCGCGGCGACGAACCCGGCGAGGTCGGTGACCGCTCCCCCGCCGACCCCGACGACCGCGTCGCTGCGGGTGAAGCCCGCCGCCCCGAGCTGCGCCCACAACCCGGCGGTGACGGCCGCGGTCTTGGCGGCCTCGCCGTCGGGCACGACCTGCAGCCACACCCGCACGCCGCGCCCGCGCAGCACGTCGCCCAGGCGGGCGGCCAGCGGCTCGACCGCCGCGGCGTGCACGATGAGCACCCGCTGCACGCCGTCGCCGAGCAGGCCCGG
>JBDIAM010000103.1:0-10491 GCA_039812445.1 Piscicoccus intestinalis
CGGAGGTGCTGCTGCGCGACGTCGTGGCGCAGCTGGAGGCCCTGTTCCCCCCGGCCCTGGCCCAGTCGTGGGACCAGGTCGGGCTCGTCGCCGGCGACCCCGACCAGCCCGTGCGGCGCGTGCACGTCGCCGTCGACCCCACGCTGGCCGTCGTGCAGGAGGCGGTCGACGCCGGCGCCGACCTGCTCGTCACCCACCACCCGCTGCTGCTGCGCGGCATCCACTCGGTGGCCACCACGCATGCCAAGGGCGCGACGGTGACCGCGCTCGTCGTCGCCGACCTCGCGCTGTACGTCGCGCACACCAACGCCGACAGCGCGGCGGTCGGGGTGAACTCCGCCCTCGCGGCGGCCTGCGGGCTCGACTCGACCTGGCCGCTGGCGGAGCCCGACGGCATCCCGATGGGCCTGGTGGGCGAGCTGCCGGAGTCGGTCTCGTTGCGTGACTTCGCCCGTCGCCTCGCCTCGCGGCTGCCCGCCGCGCCGGGAGGGCTGCGGGTCAGCGGGCCGCCGTCGGCCCCGGTGACCCGCGTGGCCCTGCTCGGCGGCGCGGGCGACTCGCTGTTCGACGAGGTCCGCGCCGCGGGGGCCGATGTGTACGTCACCGCCGACCTGCGCCATCACCCCGCGCTGGAGGCCCGCGAGGAGGCCCGCGGCGGGCCGCCCTACCTCATCGACGCCGGTCACTGGGCGAGCGAGTCGCTGTGGCTGCGACGCGCGGCCGACGACCTGCGGGCCGGGCTCGCGGCACGCTGCGGCGGCGCTAGCGTGGACACCTACGTCAGCGAGCTGTGCACCGACCCGTGGACGTTCGTCGTCGGCGCCCTCGACGCCGATGATCCCGATCACCCCGATGAGCCCGATGAGCCCGGCGACATCACGGCGCCATCCGAAGGAGACATGTGAAGGCCGATCCCAGCAGGCAGTGGCGGCTGCTCGACCTCGCCGCGATCGACACCCGGGTGGCGCAGCTGGCCCACCGGCGCGCGAACCTGCCGCAGGCCCGGGAGCACGACGAGATCGCCGCCCGATTCGCTGCGCTCGACGACGACCTCGTGCGGGCGATGACCGCCCGCGACGACGTGCAGCGCGAGGTGAACCGGTCGGAGGCGGCGGTGCAGCAGGTGCGCGACCGCGCCGCCCGCAACCAGTCCCGCCTGGACGCCGGGCAGGGCAGCGCCAAGGAGCTGCAGGCGATGCAGCACGAGCTGGGCTCGCTGGCCCGCCGCCAGGCCGAGCTGGAGGACGAGCAGCTTGAGGTCATGGAGCGCGCCGAGGGGCTCGACGCCGACGTCACCCGCCTCGAGGGCGAGCACGAGACGATGCGCGGGCAGGTCGAGCAGGCCGCCGCCGCGCGCGATTCCGCGCTCGCGGAGATCACCACCGAGGAGGCCGATCTGGGCCGTCGCCGCGCCGACGTGGCGGCTGGTGTCGGGGAGGACCTGCTGGCGCTCTACGAGAAGATCCGTGCCCAGACCGGCATCGGCGCGGCCGAGCTCGTGCAGCGCCGCTGCGGCGGCTGCCGCCTCGAGATCATGGGCGCCGACCTGCGCCGGATCGCCCAGGCCCCGGACGACGAGGTCGTCCGCTGCGAGGAATGCCGACGCATCCTCGTGCGCACCGCCGAGTCCGGTCTGTGACCGCCCGGCGCCTCATCGTCGAGGCCGACGGCGGCTCCCGCGGCAACCCCGGGGTCGCCGGTTTCGGCGCGCTCGTGCGCGACGCCGCCTCCGGACAGGTGCTCGCCGAGCGCGCGGAGCCGCTGGGCAAGGCCAGCAACAACGTCGCCGAGTACACCGGACTCGTCGTCGGGCTCACCGAGGCCGAGATGATCGACGACCGCGCCGCGGTCGAGGTGCGGATGGATTCCAAGCTCGTCGTCGAGCAGATGAGCGGGCGCTGGAAGATCAAGCACGACGACATGAAGCGGCTCGCCGCGCAGGCCCGCGAGATCGCCCGGCGCATCGAGAAGGCCGGCGGCGTCGTCGTCTACCGGTGGATTCCCCGCGAGCGCAACAAGGCCGCCGACAAGCTGAGCAACGACGGCATGGACGGCACCAGCGTCACCCGGCGACCCTGGCAGCGTCCCGACCCGTCCGACCCGTCCGACCCGTCCGAGCCGTCCGAGTCGCCCGAGTCGCCCGAGGCAGCTGAGCCGGGGGAGCCGATGTCGGAGCCGGGCAGCTCCGCGGTCGCCGGTAGCGCGCGGGCGGATGAACCCGGCGACCCCACCGAACCTGCTGAACCCGCCGAACCCGCACGCGGACGTGTGCGGACCGGGCCGGCGACGACCCCGCCGGGGGAGCCGGTGCGCGTCGTGCTCGTGCGGCACGGCGTCACGGAGGCCAACCGCGACGGGCGCCTCGCCGGCCGCGGCGGCGCCGACCTCGACCTCGACGGGGAGGGGCAGCGGCAGGCGCACCGCCTCGCCGCCGCATTGCACGCTTTTCTGGGCGATCGACACCTCGGAGACGGCCCGGACCCCGTGCGGGTCGTCTCCTCGAGTCTGACCCGGGCGCACCGCACCGGCCAGCTCGTCGCCGCGCGCTTCGGCGTCTCGTGCGCCGCGCAGCCGGACTGGGACGAGCAGGACTACGGCGACCTGGAGGGCCGCACGATCGCCGACCTCGCCGCCTCCGACCCGGACGGCCTGCAGCGGTTGCGCCGGGACGCCTCCGCGCGCTGCCCCGGTGGGGAGAGCCACGCCGACCTCGAGGAGCGGGTCGTCGCGGCCTACGAACGCGAGGTCGCCGCTGGCGGCACCGTGGTCGTGGCGACGCACCGCATGGCGATCCTCGCGGTGCTCGGCCACGTGCTCGGCGCCGACCTCGAGCACGTCTGGCGCCTGGCGATCGCCCCGGCGTCGATGACGTCGGTGCGGGTCTGGCCCGACGGCGCCGTCTCCGTCGAGTTCGTCAACGACACCTCCCACCTGCGCGACTGAACCCCCCAACGTCCCTGAGAACTGCGAGTCGTGGTCGCAACTGCAGTCCGTGCCGCAGTCCTCACCACGACACGCCGTTCTCAGGGACGTTCACGGTCGTCGGGTCACGGTCGTCGGGTCACGGTCGTCGGGGGCACGGTGGTCGGGTCACGGGTGGGTGGGCGTGACCTGCAGCTGCCAGGGGCGGCCTGAGCGTCGGTCGGGCTCGGCGAGGTCGGCGCGCAGGCCGCGGTCGGCCCGCAGGTGCGCGTCGAGCGCCTCGGCGAGGGCGGCCGGGGTGCGGGCGTCGAGGCCGTGCTCGCAGATCGTGCGCGCGACCAGGCCGCGGGTGTGCTTGGCGCCGTGCGTGGCGCCGGGGACCGCGATGTGTACCCACCGCTTCGCCGCGTCGCCGGTCGGCCGCCAGGCCGCGACGTAGTCCGCGGAGCGGGCGTCGACGATGAGGCCGCGGGCGGCGGCCGGGGTGAGCGCCTCGTCGAGCGCCGGCCGCCACAGGCCCGGCAGCGCGGGCAGCCCCGGCACCTTCGTCCCCATCGACAGGCGGTAGGGCGCCACCGAGTCGCGGAGCCGGACCGCCCCGTAGAGGGCGCTGACGACGACGATCCACCGGGTCGCCCGGGCGCGTGCCGGTCCGGTGAGCGAGGCCACCTCGAGGGCGTCGTACAGCACCCCGGTGTACAGCTGCGCGACGGGCGTGGCCGGTGCGCGGTGCAGCGCGAGGTTGTCGTCGACCTGGTCGGCGAGCGTGTGGGGCAGACCGAGCAACCGGGCTCCCTCGACCCCGCCTCCGACGTCGGCGAGGGCCTGCGCGACCCGGGCGCGCGTCTCGGCGAGCACCGGGAACGACAGCCGATCGGGGCGCATCGGGCCGCCCCGGCGGCGAGGAGCCTTGGACTGCGAAGGCGGGAGGAGGATCAACACCCTCCTAAGGTAGGGACATGACCCAGCGACGCGTCCGACTCCGTCCCGATTCCGGCGCGGCGGCCCTGGCTGCGGCCTTCGCGGCGATCCGGCTGGAGAACGAGGTGCCGGCCGAGTTTCCGCCGCACGTGCTGGGGGAGGCGCAGGCCGCGGCGCGCGCGCTGCTGCCGCCGACGCGCGATGAGACGGCGGTCGAGTTCGTCACCATCGACCCACCGGGCAGCAAGGACCTCGACCAGGCGCTCGCGATCGAGACCGACGGTCCGGGCTACCGGGTGCGGTACGCGATCGCCGACGTGCCGGCGTTCGTCGAGCCGGGCGGAGCCGTCGACGTCGAGGCGCGGCGGCGGGTGCAGACGCTCTACCTGCCGGACGGCCGTTCGCCGCTGCACCCGCCGGTGCTCTCCGAGGGCGCCGCCAGCCTGCTGCCCGACGCCGACCGCAGCGCCTACGTGTGGGACCTGCGGCTGGACGCGGACGCGGTGGTCGAGGAGGCCCAGGTCTATCGGGCTCTCGTGCGCAGCCGCGCACAGCTCGACTACGCCGCCGTGCAGGCGGACCTCGACGCCGGCCGCGCGCCGCGGGTCATCGAGCTGCTCGCGCAGGTCGGCCCCCGCCGCATGGAGCTCGAGTCGGCCCGCGGCGGGGCGAGCCTGCCGATGCCGGAGCAGGAGATACAGGTCGAGGGCAGCGGCCCCGACGCCGTCTACCGGTTGCGCTACCGCCCGCCGGCCCCGGTCGAGGACTACAACGCCCAGATCTCGCTGATGACCGGCATGGCCGCCGCCGACCTCATGCTCGACGGCGGCATCGGCATCCTGCGCACGATGCCCCCGCCGGAGGAGGAGACCGTGCGGCGGTTCCGGCGCGTCGTCGCCGCCCACGGACTCACCTGGCCGCAGGAGCAGAGTTACGGGGCGTTCCTGCGGGGACTCGACCGCACCGATCCCGTGCACCTCGCGATCATCCACGAGGCGACGGGCCTGTTTCGCGGAGCCGGGTACACGCCGTTCGACGGAACGCGCCCCGAGCAGGTGCAGCATGCCGCGGTCGCGGACGCGTACGCCCACGTCACGGCGCCGCTGCGTCGGCTCGTCGACCGCTTCGGCCTGGCGGTGTGCGCCGCGCTGAGCGCGGGCGAGGAGGTGCCCGACTGGGTGCGGGCGGCGCTGCCGGAGCTTCCCGAGATCATGCGTGCCGGCGACCGGCGCGCGTCCGCGATCGAGCGGGCCTGCACCGACGCCGTCGAGGCCGCCGAACTGCACGACCGCGTCGGGCAGGAGTTCGAGGCGGTCGTCGTCGACGAGCGTGGCGAGAAGGGTTACGTCGTCGCGCTCATCGATCCCGCGATCGTCGCGCCCTGCCGTCGTCCGGAGGGTTCGGCGGCCCCGAGCGCGGGCGACACCGTGCGCGTGCGGCTCGTCGAGGCCGACATCGAGGCCCGCACGGTGAGCTTCGAGATAGCCGGCCGCTAGGAGATCGGCCTCGCCCGACGGCGCGGACGGCCGCGAGGGCCGCGGCTGGCCGCGATGGGGCCGCGGCGGCGGCTCGCCGGGACCACGGCGGGACCGCCGCGTCGGGGGCTGAGACGAAAGTGGCTTACACACTCGCCTCCGCGCTTCCCGGACGCCCTCGTGACCTGCGACGATGCCCGCGGCCGGAGGGCTTCGAGACGAGTATGTACGTCAGCTTCGTCTCGACCCCCAGGCACCCGGCTATCCTGGGCGGGCGGATGAGTCGGCCAGGCGGTCGCGTCGGCCGCGCCCGGCTCGAGCCGGGCCTGGCCGCCGAGGAACGTCCGGACTCCACAGGGCAGGGTGGTGGCTAACGGCCACCCGGGGTGACCCGCGGGACAGTGCCACAGAAAACAGACCGCCCGCGAACCGACGGCGCGAGCCGGCAGGCGCGGGTAAGGGTGAAACGGTGCGTGTAAGAGACCACCAGCGCCCCAGGTGACTGGGGCGGCTAGGTAAACCCCACCCGGAGCAAGACCAGACAGCGCGCGTTCGAGGGCTGCCCGCCCGAGCGCGCGGGTAGGTCGCTAGAGGGGCTCGGCAACGGGCTCCCGAGATGGATGACCGTCCTCGACAGAATCCGGCGTATCGGCCGGCTCATCCGCTTTTCTGTTGTGGCTCAACGGTTTTGTGCTTCCAGCCACTCCGCTGTCCCCGGTAGGTCCCCGTTCCGTCGTCTCGCGCCGTCGCGCATCGACACGCGCATTGGGTGAGGGGTTGTGCACCGCCACGCAGCTCGCCAACATCAGACCTCAGAGGACTTTCCCGCACGGTGAAGGAGCCGACGATGAGCGCGACCCGAGTCGACGAGGCCGTCGAGCGGCTCGTCGCGCGCATCGTGGCGGGGGAGTTCGACGACCGGCCGCTGCCGCGCGAGCAGGACCTCGCGCAGGAGGTGCAGGTCAGCCGGCTCACGCTGCGCGAGGCCGTCAAGGTGCTCAAGACCCAGGGTGTGCTGCGGGTCGAGCAGGGCCGCGGCACGTTCACCAACCCGGTGAGCCGGTGGGATTCGGTCGACCTCGTCGCCCGCGCCACCGGCGCCACCGGCGACGGGCGCCGCACGGCCGAGCAGCTGGTCGAGGTGCGCCGCTTCATCGAGACCGCCGCCGCCGGTCTGTTCGCGGCCGCGCACACCCCCGACGACCTGGCCGCGCTGCGCCGCTGCGTCGAGCGGATGCGCCGGGCCGACACCGACTCCGACGTCGCCGAGTTCGTCGAGGCCGACCTGGAGTTCCACCAGATCATCCTCGACGGCTGCGGCAACCCCTTCGTCGGCGTGCTGTTCCGGCCCATCGACGACCTACTGCGGGCGGCCCGCTGGGAAACCTCGTCGAAGCCGCGCGTGCGCACCCGGGCCATCGCCAAGCACGAGCAGATCCTGGAAGCGCTGTCGTCCGGCACTCGCGAGCAGGCCGAGGCTGCCATGCTCGCCCACATCGAACAGACCCGCGAGGACATCTAGACGGCGCAGCCGCCCCGAGCAGACGTGGCCCTGCCGCCACATGACACCAGCGCACAACCTCTGACCTCTGACCTCTGATAACAAGGACTACGAAGGAGTAGCGATGGCAACACTGGCCGAACTCATCGAGGGAGTCCCGCAGGGGCCGACCATCGACCCCGCCCAGGTTGCGAGCCGCGTGCGGGAGTCGGGCCGGGTGCTCGTCGTGCTCGACGACGACCCGACCGGCACGCAGTCGGTCGCCGACCTGCCGGTGCTCACCGGCTGGTCGGTCGAGGATCTCACCTGGGCCCTGGAGCAGGGTGCCCCGGCCGTCTACGTCATGACGAACAGCCGCTCGCTCGATCCCGCCGACGCCGAACGGCGCAACCGCGAGGTCGCCACCGCCGCACTGGAGGCGTCGCGCGCCACCGGTGTGCCCGTCGGCTTCGTCTCCCGCAGCGACTCCACCCTGCGCGGCCACTTTCCGCTCGAGCCGAACACTCTGGCCCACGTGCTCGAACAGGCCGGGAGCCCGATCGACGGCATCGTGCTCGTGCCCGCCTTCCCCGAGGCCGGCCGCCTCACCGTGCACGGCGTGCACTACGCGGGCTCGGCCGCCGCCGGCTTCACCCCGGTCGGCGAGAGCGAGTTCGCCAAGGACGCGACATTCGGCTATGAGTCCTCGAACCTGCGCGACTGGGTCGCCGAAAAGTCCGGCGGCAGCATCGCCGCCGACGACGTCGTGCTCATCGACCTGGCGACGTTGCGCTCGGGCCCGGAGGCGGTCGCGCAGGTGCTCGCCGGCGTCACCGACGGCCAGGTCGTCGCCCCGGACATCGTCGACGAAAACGATCTCCTCCTGCTCGCGCTGGGGCTCGAACAGGCCGAGCAGGGCGGCAAGAGGTTCGTCTACCGGGTGGGCCCCCCGTTCGGCCGCGGTCGCATCGGCCAGACCCCGCGCACCCCGCTGACCAGCCAGGACGTCCAGGCCATCACCGGCCAGGGCGCGCGCACGACGGGCGGGCTCATCGTCGTGGGCTCCCACGTCGGCCTGACCACCCGCCAGCTCGACGCGCTGCGCGAGCGCCGCGCCCCCACCGAGATCGAGATCGACGTGGCCGCCGTGCTCGACGCCGAGCGTCGCGATGCGCACCTCGCCGACATCGTGAGCCAGGTCGTCGCCGGGCTCGCCGACGGCAATGTCGTCGTGCGCACGAGCCGAGTGCTGGTGCGCGGCGACGACGCCGACGCCTCGCTGAACATCGCCCGTCAGGTCTCGGCCGCGGTCGTGCACGTGGTGCGCCAGACCCTCGCCCAACAGGCTCCGCGCTTCGTCGTCGCCAAGGGCGGCATCACCTCCTCCGACGTCGCCACCCTCGGCCTGCAGATCACCCGCGCGTTCGTGCGCGGCCCGATGCTGCCCGGCATCGTCTCGCTGTGGGAGCCGGTCGACGGCCCGGCCGTCGGCATCCCCTACATCGTCTTCGCCGGCAACGTCGGTGACGAGCAGTCCCTGGCCGACGTCGTCGACACCCTGTGCGCCTGACCGCAGCTTGTCCTCATCACACGACACAACCGCTTGTCCCATCCCTGCACAACAAACCGCAGAGAAAGAAGAGATCTCATGTCCACACTGAGTGACGTCACCGTCGCCGTCCTCGGCCTCGGCGCCATGGGGTTGCCCATGGCGACCAACCTCGTCGACCACGGGGCCGCGGTGCGCGGCTTCGACATCGCCCAGCCTCGCCTCGACCTGGCGGCGCAGGCCGGCGTCACCGGCTGCGGCAGCGCCCGCGAGGCCGCCGCGGGCGCCGACGTCGTGCTGCTCGCCGTGCGCAACGCCGCCCAGCTCGACGACGCGCTGTACGGCCCCGACGGGGTCGTGCAGACGCTGCCCGCGGGCGCCACCGTGCTGCTCACCTCGACCGTCGGCGTCGACGCGGTCCGCGACGTCGCGGCCCGGCTCACCGACTCCGGGCACCGCATCGTCGACGCCCCGATCTCCGGCGGCCCGGTGCGGGCCGGCGCCGGCGACCTGCTCGTCACGGTCGGCGCGGACGACGACGCGTGGACCGCCACCCAGCCCGTGCTCGACGCCATGGCCGGCACCCTCGTGCGGGTCGGCGACAAGGCCGGCGACGGCCAGGCGATGAAGACCGTCAACCAACTGTTGTGTGGGGTGCACATCGCGGCCGCGGGCGAGGCGCTCGCGCTGGCCCGGGCTCTGGGCCTGGACCCGAAGCTCGCGCTCGACGCCCTCATGGCCGGTGCCGCCGCCTCGTTCATGCTCGGCGACCGCGGGCAGCGGATGCTGCAGGCCTACGACGAGGGCGGCGCGGAGGTCAAGAGCCGCCTCGACATCTTCGTCAAGGACATGGGCATCGTCACGACCGCCGCCAAGTCGGTGCACCTGGCGACCCCGGTCGCCGCGGCCGCCGAGCAGCTGTACCTGCTCGGCGAGGCCCAGGGCAAGGAGGCCGCGGACGACTCCGCGGTCGTCACCGTCGTCGCGCCGAACCCGGAGGGCTGAGTCATGGGCGTCGGAATGCTGCTCGCGATCGCGCTGATCGCGATCCTCGTGCTGCTCGTGTTCGTCATCAAGTTCGAGTTCTCCGCCTACGTCTCGCTGCTCCTGGTCGCCATGGGCACCGCGATCGTCGCGGGCATCCCGATCGCCGACGTCGTCCCCGTGATGATCGAGGGGATGGGCAAGGTGCTCGGCTCGGTGGCGATCATCGTCGGCCTCGGGTCGATGCTCGGCCGGATGGTCGAGGTCTCCGGCGGAGCCGAGGTGCTCGCCACGAAGTTCACCGAGCGCCTCGGGCAGAAGCGGGTCGTCGCCGCCGTGACGATCGCGGCGTTCATCCTCGGCATCCCGGTCTTCTTCGACGTCGGCTTCATCATCCTCGCGCCGATCGTCTTCGCGTTCGCCAAGATCGCCGGGCTGCACCCGGTGCGCATCGGGCTGCCGGTCGCCGGGGTGCTCATCGTCGTGCACGTCGCGCTGCCGCCGCACCCCGGACCGGTCGCCGCGGCCGCGTCGATCGGCACCAACGTCGGGCTGATGACGCTGCTCGGGCTCGTGCTGTGCGCGATCGTCTCCGTCGTCGGCTTCTTCGTCGCCAAGCTCCTCAAGGTCGAGCACATCACCCTGCAGGAGTCGCCCGCCACCGAGGCGCTCGCCGAGGGCGACGAGACCGGCTCCGGTGCGTCGGGAGGCGGTTCGGCCCCCACCGACCTCGCGGTGCGCACCCGCCCCGGCGCGGGCCTGATCACCACGCTCATCGTGCTGCCGATCGCGATGATCATGATCGGCTCGGTGACGGCGACCCTGCTGCCGAAGGGCGACCCGGTGCGCGACGTGGCGGCCTGGCTCGGCGCGCCGACGACCGCGCTGCTCGTCGGCGTCATCGTCGCCTACTTCGCGATCGGCGCGAAGACCGGCTGGAACAAGACCGAGCGCACGAGCGTGCTCGACTCGGCCCTGCCGATGGTGGCGGTCATCATCTTCGTCACCGGCGCCGGCGGCGTCTTCGGCAACGTGCTCGTCGAGACCGGCATCGGCGCGGCGCTGTCGAGCTGGCTCACCGACCAGGGGCTGCCGCTCATCGTCGCGGGCTACCTCATCGCGCTCGCGCTGCGGGCCGCGCAGGGGTCGGCCACGGTGGC
>JBDIAM010000104.1:0-10451 GCA_039812445.1 Piscicoccus intestinalis
ACCACCCGCGGCGACACGATCGCCGACGGCTGCGAACGGCATCACGCGAAGAAGACCCGCAGGCACTGGGCCGCCCGGATCACCCCCGACGGCGTCATCGAATGGCGCCTACCCGACGGACGGATTTACCCGACGTTCCCGATGGACTACCGCGAATTCGGCCTCCACCCCGACCAACACGTCGACGACCCCGGCGACGGAACTGGTGACGGAACAAGCGAACCCGCCGACGACCCGGCCGCCTCCGACGCCGAACACCCGACGCCGAACACCCCGGCGACAGGCCACGCAAGAAGGTCCTCATCGACGCCGAAGACCTCCGCGCCATGGACGACGACGCCATCGCCCACCCCCGCGAACTCAACCGGCTCCGCGACGAGATCGCCCGTCTCCGAGACGAACTCACCGACGAACGAGCGAGTCGTGCCGCCAGCGCGTCCCGGCAGCAGGCGCTGGGTGCCGAAGCCCCGCCGTTCTGAGATCGGGGAAGCCCTGTTCGTCCGCCAAGCTCTCACCGCCGCACGCGCCGAACGCGCTGGGCGCGCGGCGACCGGTCGCGTCGGTCAGGTCGTCAGCAGCACCTTGCCGATGTGCTTGCTCTCCTCGAGGATCCGGTGCGCGTCGGCGGCGCGCTCCAACGGCAGCACCTCGTGCACGATCGGCTGCACCCTGCCCTGCGCGATGAGCGGCCACACGTGCTCGTACGTCGCCGCCACGATCGCCGCCTTCTCCGCCGGCGGGCGCGCCCGCAGCGACGTCGCCGCGATCGCGCCCCGCTTGCTCAGCAACGTCCCCAGGTCGAGCTCGCCCTTGCGGCCACCGAGCATCCCGATGACGACGATCCGGCCGTTGACCGCCAGCGCCGCCACGTTACGAGGCAGGTACTTCGCACCCACGACGTCGAGGATGACGTCGGCCCCCGCGCCGTCGGTCTGCTCGCGCAGCACCTCGACGAAATCGCTCTCCGTGTAGTTGATGAGGATGTCGGCGCCCAGCGCCCGGCACGCCTCCAGCTTGTCCTGCGAGCCCGCCGTCACCGCGACCCGCGAACCCAGCGCGTGCGCGACTTGCACCGCCATCGTGCCGATCCCGCTCGACCCGCCGTGCACCAGCAGCAGCTGCCCCGGCTGCAGGTCCGCGGTCATGAACACGTTGCTCCACACCGTGCACGCGACCTCCGGTAGCGCCGCGGCGTCGATGAGGCCCACGCCTTTCGGGATCGGCAGCAGCTGCTCCACCGGCACCGCCACCCGCTGCGCGTAGCCACCGCCGTCGAGCAGCGCGCACACCTCGTCGCCGATCCGAAACGACGTGTCGGCTCCCGGGCCCACCCCGACGACCCGCCCGCTGACCTCCAGCCCCGGGTACTCGCTCGCGCCCTTCGGCGGCGGGTAGAACCCTCGGCGTTGCATGATGTCGGCTCGGTTCACACCGGCCGCCACCACCTCCACGAGCACCTCGTCGTAACGGGGCTTCGGATCTGGCACGTCGGCGAGCACGAGTGCGTCGGCCTCACCGGGTTCGGGAATCGTCACGGCCTTCATGCAGCCGAACCTACCCGCGCCGAACCTCCCGGGCAGGTGCTTCTCCCCAGTAGTCCCGGCCCTCGCGCCGGTCAGACCTGGTCCCGCAGCCGCTCGAGGTCTTCGCGGGTATCGACGTCCCACACCTGCTCGGGAGGCAGGTCGATCGTGCGCACCCGCAACCCCGCGAACGTGCGGTACACCCCGACGTCGCGCACCGGCCCGCGCAGCGCCGCCGCCAGCGGCCCGCGTCGGTAGGCCGCCAGCAGCATCGCCGGCCGGCCGTCGCGGGCGAGCGGGGCCGCGACATCGACGTCCGCCGGCGCCTGCGCCAACTCCTGGGCCACGCGACGCGCGCCCGCCCCCGCCAGCGGCTGGTCGCCGGCCACGACGACGACGATCGGCGCCTCGACCGTGCCCAGCCCCGCCGCGATCCCGGCCACCGGGCCACCCAGCGGCGGATCCTCCCGCGTCCACGACACCGGCCGGACGGTGGGGCGAGGGACCCCCACGCACGTCACCGGCCAGTCCGGCGGCAGCGCATCGAGCAGCGAATCGAGCACCGTTCCGGAGCCGAGGGTCTGTGCGGTCTTGTCGACGCCCCCGAACCGCCGCGACGTGCCCCCGCACAACACCACCGCCGCGACCGGAGCCGGTCCGCCCGCCAGGCCGCCGTCGCTCACGCCGCCGTCGCTCACGCCGTCGGTCACGGCGTCGAGTCCAGCGCGGCCTCGATCGCCGCCAGCGTCTCCTCATCGAGCGTGGACGAGTTCGCCGCCGTGGGGAATTCACGCGCGCGCACGTCGGAGTCGTAGGCGCTCAGCGCCTCGGCGGCCGTGTCGGCCAGCGTCGCGTACCGGCGCGTGTGCCGCGGCACGAAGTCGTCGTACAGGCCGAGCACGTCGTGCCAGACCTGCACCTCACCGGAGCAGTCCGGGCCGGCGCCGATCCCGATCGTCGGCACGTCGACCCGCTGCGTGACGAGCCGGGCCAGCGGGGCCGGCACGAGCTCGAGCACCATGCCCCAGGCGCCCGCCTGTGCGAGCGCCTGCGCGTCGCGCACGAGCCGGGCCCCCGCCTCCACGCTGCGGCCCTGCACCCGCATCCCGATCTGGTGCACCGACTGCGGCGTGAACCCCAGATGCCCCATCACCGGGATGCCCGCTTCGGTGAGCCGACGCACCGTCGGAGCAAACGGCAGTCCGCCCTCGAGTTTCACGCTGCCGCAACCGGTCCGGGCCATCAACCGACCCGCGTTGCGCAGCGCGTCGTCAGGGCTGCTGTAGGTCAGGAACGGCAGGTCGGCCACGACGAGCGGTCGCTGGGCCCCGCGCATCACCGCTCGCGTGTGGTACTCGATGTCGTCCAGGGTCACCGGCAGCGTCGAGTCGCGGCCCTGCATCACCATGCCGAGCGAGTCGCCGACGAGCACCAGCGGGATGTCCGTGCGGTCGATGATGCGGGCGGCGGTGTAGTCGTAGGCCGTGACCATCGTCAGGCGCTCGCCGCGGCGATAGCGATCGAGCACCCCGTGCACTGTGAGTCTCACGTGTTCCTCCGGCCGGTCGGGCCCCCGGGCGGTTCGGCGGGCGACCGCCTCACCACTGCGACATGTACGTCTCCATCATGCGGCGTCGCTCGTTCTTGCGGTACGCCGCCCACAGCGCCCACGCCATGCCCCAGACCCACGCGAACGGCGCGAACCCCTGGAACAGCAGCACGGTCCAGAACCACACGCCGGTCAGCACGAACGCGCCCAGGAACGTGGAGTACAGCATGCCCAGCGGGCCGAGCACGCCCGCCAGCACGACCGCGAGCAGCAGCGACTTGCGCGGCAGCACGACCTGACCCTGCGCGTTCGTCGCCGTGAAGAACGGCGGCATCCCGGGGTTTGCGGGGTTTCCGGCGGAGCCGGAGTTGCCCTGGTGGCCGGGCGCCCCCGGGAAACCGGAAAAGCCCGGGAAACCCGGGAAGGCGGAGCGCGGCGGCATCGGCTCGGCACGCACGTAGCGCGGCTCGCTGCGCGGCCCGCCCTCGTCGCGCGGCTGCTCGTCCGCCGGCTGGTAGGGCGGGATGGGCGCCGAGTAGCGCGGATCGTCGGAGGAGTTGCCGGAAGAGGACTGATTCATGAGGTCGTCACCTGTGGCAGACGGGGTCGCGCGAAGCGACACGGACTTACCTGTAACGACGCCTCACTCGCCCGCGCTGTTCCCGGCCGGCGCCGGCTCCGGCTCCAGCAGCAGGTTGTCGATGAGCCGGGTGGTGCCGAACCGCACGGCCAGCGAGCACAGCGCACCGCGGGCCGGGTCGACGATGTCGAGTTCGGCCAGGGAGTCCGGATCGGCCACGCTGACGTAGTCCGGGCGCGCCTGCGGCTGCCGCGCCAGCACCTCGTTCATCGCCGCGCGCAGGGCGGCACCGTCGCGCACCCCCGCGGTCCACTCTCGGGAGGCGGCCCGCAGCGCCTCGACGAGCGCCGTCGCGCCCGCGCGCTGGGCCTCGTCGAGGTAGACGTTGCGGCTGCTCATCGCCAGCCCATCGGCCTCCCGGAACGTCGGCACGGTGACGATCCGGGTCGGGATCGCCAGGTCGTCGACCATGCGCCGCACGACGAGCACCTGCTGGGCGTCCTTCTGCCCGAAGTAGGCCCGATCGGCTCGGGTGGCGTTGAGCAGGATCGCGACGACCGTGGCCACGCCCGTGAAATGCCCCGGGCGGGAGGCGCCTTCGAGCACGTCGGTGATCCCGGAGACCGACACGCGCGTGGCCGACCCCGGCGGGTAGACGTCGTCGACGGTCGGGACCCACACGAGGTCGACGCCCTCCGCCGCGAGCAGCGCGAGGTCGCGCTCGGGATCGCGGGGATAGCGTTCGAAGTCCTCGCCCTCACCGAACTGGGTGGGATTGACGAAGATCGACACGGCCACGGCGTCGTTGGCGCCGCGGGCTGCGCGCACGAGACTGAGGTGACCCTCGTGCAGGTAACCCATCGTCGGCACGAGCCCGACGGTGCCCAATTCGGCTCGGGCGCGGGCGAGCTCGGCGCGGGTGGTGACGACCTTCATCGGTCCCTCTCCTCCTGATCGGCCACCGCAGCCTAGCGAGCGATGCGCGCGACTCAGGCGGTCCGGCCGTCGCCGGTCTGCTCGCGGGCGTTGCGCTCCGAGCGCTCGACGTCCTGCTCCGCCTTGGCGGTCAGGACGAGCGGGGAGACGTCGCCGATGTACCGGTGCTGCTCGCGGGCGCCCTTCGTGCCCGTCTCCGGGTCGTCCTTCTCCTGCGCGACAAGGTGTTTCGCGGAGTCCGCGACCGCGGAGTGGCCGTGGGCCAGCAGCGGGAACTTGTCGTGCCCGGTCCAGTAGAGGATGACGGTGTTGGTCACCGCGAGCACCGGCACGGCGAACAGGGCGCCGACGATGCCGAAGAGGAACGAGAACGCCGCCACGCCGAGCAGCACCGCCAGCGGGTGCAGCGAGACGGCCTTGCCCATGAGCAGCGGCTGCAGCAGGTGGCTTTCGAGCTGCTGCACACCGATGACGACACCGAGCATCGCCAGCGCGATGATCGGGCCCTGCACGACGAGCGCCAGCACGACCGCCAGCGCGCCGGAGACGACGGCGCCGACGATCGGCACGGCGGAGGCGAAGAAGATGATGAGCGCCAGCGGGATGACCAGCGGCAGGCCGAGGATCCAGGCCCCGAGGGCGATGAAGAAGGCGTCGATGAACGCGACCAGCACCTGCGTCTTGACGTAGGAACCCAGGCTCACCCAGCCGCGGCGGAAGCCCTCGTGCACCGGCTCCTGCACCGGCTTGGGCATCATCCGCACGAAGAACGACCAGATCGAGTCGCCCTCGGCGAGGAAGAAGAACATGCAGATCAGCGCGATGATCGCGCCGACGAGCACCTCACCCGCGGTGGAGGCTCCCGACAGCGCGCCGCTGGTCAGGCCGGGGCCGTTCTCCCGCAGCCAGGTCTGCGCGGCGGTGATGGCCTGGTTGATCTGGTCGCTGCCGATCGCGAACGGGCCCTGGGCGAGCCAGTCCTGGATCTGCTGCACGCCGGTCTGGATCTGACCGGAGAGGTCGGCGATGCCGGAGACGAGTTGGTTGCCGGCCACGGAGATCAGCGCGACGACCACCGCGAGGCTGCCGAGCGTCGTGATCGCCGCCGAGAGGTGCCGGCCCAGGCCGAGCTTGTGGTTGAACCGGACCATGAGCGGCATGGCCAGGGCCGTGAGCAGCAGGCCGATCGCCACCGGGATGGCCACGGTCTTCGTCATGGCCAGCGCCCGCAGCAGCCCCCACAGCACGACCGCCACGATGATGAGCCGCCACCCGATACCGGCCGCCACCCGCAGCGAGTAGGGCACCGCGTGTTCGGCGTGCCGGTGCGAGGCGATCGTCGGGTCGATGAGCGCGGTGGCGCCCGGCCCGGCTCCGGAATGTGACGCGCCGCCGGCCGTGTGTGCGACGGGGTTGCCGTCGCGGTCGACCGGCCGGTCGGGGCGCGGATCGGGGTCGGGGTGTGCAGCCATGGCAGTCCTATCGGAAGCGGCGGGCGTCACGCGCGTAGTTCGTGCATGAGCAGGTGTTTTCGTCCGCTCGCCAGTGTCACATGTCCGCGCGGTCGCGGCGAAGGCGACCGGCGCGTACGGTGCGGCGCGGGCGTGCTGGCACCATGACGGGTCCCGTTCCCCGGGCGGGGCTTGACTCTCACACGGTGGTAGGGGCGACAACTGAGGGGTGTTGTCGATCTCGGATTTCGCCCGCTTCGGGCAGGTGTCGGTGCGCATGCTGCGCCACTACGACGCGATCGGGTTGCTGCGGCCCGCGCGCGTCGATGCGACCACCGGCTACCGCAGCTACCACGCCGACCAGCTGGCGGCCCTCAACCGGGTGGTCGCGCTCAAGGACCTGGGGTTCACGCTCGACCAGGTTGCGGTCATCCTGCGCGACGAACTGCCCGCCGAGCAGCTGCGCGGCATGCTGCGGGCCCGCCGCGCCGAGCTGGAGACCGAACAGGCCCGGGCACGGCTACGCCTCGCCGGGGTCGAACACCGCCTACGGATCATCGAGAAGGAGAATCACATGTCGGAGTCCGGTTACGTCGTGAAATCGCTGGCCGCCCGGCCCGTCGCCGTGCGACCGGCCACCGCCACCGAGCAGAGCGAGATCGCTGCGGTCGTCGAGCCGCTGTTCGCCCAGGTTGCCGAGGCGATCACGGCCGCGGGCGGCTGCCCGCACACCGGGGTCGCCACGTACGAGATGACCGAAGCGGGCCTGCAGATGCGCGTCGGTTACGACTACGCGGGACCGCCCGCCGACGGGTTCGAGGTGCTCACCCTGCCTGCCGCGGAGCACGCGGTCTGCGGCGTGCACCTCGGCGAGATGAGCGGTATCGACGCCTCGTGGCAGGCCCTGAGCCGCTGGGTGGACGCCGAGGGCTGGACTCCGAGCGGCCCGTGCCGCGAGGTGTACGTGCGCGCCGAGCCCCTCGACGACCAGTCCGGATGGGTCACCGAGCTGCAACAACCCGTCACCCGCCCCTGACCAGCCCGCCCCACCGACCCGCCCTACCGACCCGCCCCACCGACCCGCCCCACCGACCCGCCCCGCCGACCCGCCCCGCCGACCCGCCCCAACGACCCTGAGCACTGCGTGTCGCGGTCGGGACTGCTGTTCGTGTCGCAGTCCTCACCGCGACACGCAGTTTTCACGGTTGACGGCGGCGGCGTTCACGGTTGACGGCGGCGGCGTTCTCACGGTTGGTGCTGCACGCCGCGACCGGCCCGGGATGGCGGCCGAGTCTGTGTGCAGATTTGACAGCCGGTTTAATGTGCGCGCGATCGCCTCGCGGGCGGCTCGGTGGAGCGCTGCCTCAGCCGCGGCCGAGGCGGCCGCGAGGGCGCAGGGTGGCGCCGGGGATGGCGGGGGCGGGCAGCCGCGCGGTCTTGCCCTCGTAGCCAAAGACCTCGCCGAACCGCTCGGAGTGCGTCTCCCACTGCTCGCGCAGGGCGACGATCTCGTCGTGGTCGCGGCCGATGAAGTTCCACCACATGACGATCTGCTCCTCGTACGGCTCGCCGCCGAGCAGCACGAGCCGGGCCGGCGAGTTCGCCCGCAGCGTCAGCGTCGCGCGGCCGGGGTCGACGATGCCCAGGCCGTGCTGCGGCACCGGCTCGCCGCAGAACTCGACGTCACCGGAGTCGACGAGCACCGCGTACTCGTGCGCCTCCTCGACGTCGACCTCCCAGGTCGTGCCCGCCTCCAGGAGCACCTCGGCGCCGAGCAGCGGAGTCTGCGTGCGCACCGGGGACGACTGGCCGGCGAGCTCGCCGAGGAACACCCGCAGCGCCACCCCGGGGGCCACCTCGACGCTCGGGGCCGCGAAGTGCTCGAAGTTGCGCGGCAGGTCGCGGTCGGCCTCCGGGAGCACGACCCACAGCTGCACGCCGTGCAACGTGCTCGTCTCAGGCGTCGAGACCTCGGAGTGGCAGATGCCGCGCGCGCCGGTCATGAGGTTGACCTCGCCGGGCCGCACCATGCCGTGCACCCCGCCGGAGTCGCGATGCTCGATCTCGCCCTCGAACAGCCAGCTCACGGTCTGCAGGCCGGTGTGCGGGTGCGGCGGCACGTCCATGCCGCCGGTGACCGACACGTCGTCGGGGCCGTAGTGGTCGACGAAGCACCACGCGCCGACGAACGAGCGCTCCCGGTGCGGCAGGGTGCGGCGCACGGTCATCGCCCGCGGGCCGCCGAGCGGCACGTCGCGGGCCGCCAGCACCTGCACGCCCGGCGTCGATTCGCCGCGCGCACAGACCATTTCGGCCGTGTCGGTCTCGGTCCGGCTCATCGGGGGTCCTCTCTGGGGTCGGGCGTTTGGCTCCATTGTGACCGCGACCTTCCGCGGAACGCCTTGGAAGGCCGCGACCGGGGTGCCGCGAGGTCGCGCGGGAGTGCCGGAGACGGGGCCGAACCGGACACGACGGCGGCCCCCGACGCGCTCGTCGGGGGCCGCCGTCACACGGGATCCGAGGTCAGCTGACGGAGTCGGCGTTCTCGGGGATGCTGCCGGTGGACTTGACGTAGTACTGGGTCCACTTGCGCGTCATGACGAGCCGGGCCAGGGCGATCGCGGCGCCCGAGGCGAGGGCCCAGGTGACGGCCTCCCACATCTGGGTGTCCGGGTCTTCCGGGTTGGCCGGCGGGTCGTCGTTCATGACGAGCTTCCAGCCCTGGGTGGCGACCTGCTTGGCAGCGACGCCGGCTGCGATCGCCAGGCCGGTGCCCAGCAGCTTGAAGACTTTCTCGCCCATGGGGCTCTCCTCCTGCGAACGGGTGTAGTGCTCGGGTCGAGTCTGCCAGCGCCCGCGGTCGTGGGCGAGCGGGGCCCGGCGGCGGCGGGTCGGGCGTGACCACGCTCACGCGCTCACGTGGGATCCGGCGGTGCTACGGTGCACGGACACACGACAGGGGAGCGCAGCAGGCGCTGAGAGTGCGGGCGACCGCAGACCCTCGAACCTGATCCGGTTCACACCGGCGTAGGGAGTCGGGCCATCTCGGGCTCGATCGTCGCGAGACGATCGTGGCCTCCCCGAGGCAGCCGGAGCAATCCGCCTCGACCACGGGAGAGTTACGTGTCACGCACCGAACCATCGGCGACCCCCTCGGGGGCGGCGTCCCGCACCCGCGACATCCCGGCGACCGGGCGCCCCACGAGTTGGCGCGGCATCGACTTCGTCACGCTCGCGGTGCTCGCCGTCGCCTTCGGCGTCGCGTTCTGGGGCTGGGACATGTTCCTCTACCCGTTCGTCATCGCCGGGCTCGCGTTCCCGCCCGCGCAGAGCCTCACCCTCGGCGTGTGGCTGCTGCCGGCGGTCGTCGGTGGCCTCGTCGTGCGCCGGCCCGGGGCGGCGCTGTTCACCGAGCTGATCGCCGCCAACGTCGAGATGCTGCTCGGCAACCAGTGGGGCCCGGGGGTGCTCGTCTCCGGGGTGCTGCAGGGGCTCGGGGTCGAACTCGCGCTGGCGGCCTTCCGGTGGCGGCGCTTCGGCGTCGGGGTCGCCATGCTGGCCGGTGCCCTGGCCGCGACGTTGGAGCTGGTCCTCTACGAATGGTGGGCCTACCAGGCCCAATTCGCGTTCGAGTGGAAGCTGCTGGCGCTCGTGTTCGCCGTCGTCTCCGGCGTCGTCGTCGCCGGCATCGGCGGCTGGGCGCTCGTGCGGGCCCTCGCGGGGACCGGGGCCCTGCGGTCGTTCCCGCCGGGGCGCGAGCAACTCGCCCGCAACGCCCGCTGAATGGGCGCTCTCGCCGAGGCCCGCGGCCTGACGTGGACACCCGACGGGGCGGCCGCCCCGGTGCTCGACGGCATCGACCTGCGGATCGATCCCGGGGAGCGGGTGCTGCTCGCCGGCCCCTCCGGCTCCGGCAAGTCGACGCTGCTGCGCGCGCTGGCCGGTGTGCTGCACATCAACGGAGGCGGTGAGCTGGGCGGGCAGGTGCGGCTGGCCGGCCGGCCCGTCTCCGAGGCGGGGGCGAGCGTCGGTCTGCTGCTGCAGGATCCGCGCGACGCCCGGGTCGCCGAGACCGTCGGGCGCGATGTGGCGTTCGCCTGCGAGAACCTCGGCCTGCCGCGCGACCGGATCGAGCGGGCGGTGCTCGCGGCGCTGGAGTCGGTGCGTTTTCCGTACGGTCCGCGGCACGCGAGCAACGCGGTCTCCGGCGGGGAGGCCCAGCGGCTGGCGCTCGCGGGGGTCATCGTCGCCGGACCCCAGTTCGTGCTGCTCGACGAGCCGACGTCGATGCTCGACCCCGAGTCGGCCGCGGCCGTGCGGGAGGCGGTGGCGCGGGTCGTGCAGGAGAGCGGGGCCGCGCTCGTCGTCGTCGAGCACCGGCTGCAGGGCTGGCTGCCGCTCGTCGACCGGCT
>JBDIAM010000105.1:0-10410 GCA_039812445.1 Piscicoccus intestinalis
CCGCCCAGCCCGAGCGCGCCGCCTTCGCCTGCTCGGAGTCGCCGTAGCCGAGCCAGAACAGCTGCCGCGGGGTGAGGAACGGCGTGATCCCGGCCGGGTGGCGGTGCCCGGCGCGGGCGGCGGCGGCCCGCACCTGCGGCTCCCCGACGGTGCGGATCAGCAGGTCGGCGGCCGTGTTGTCCGAGATGCGGATCATGAGGTCCGCGGCCTCCCGCACGGAGACCGTGCTGCCGTCGGGGCGGTCCTGCAATGTGCCCGAGGGGAGGGTCTTGTCGGCGGCGGTGAGCGTCAGCGGGGTGTCCCAGGTGAGGTCGCCGTCGCGGACCGCCTCCGTGACGGCGGCGAGCACGTAGAGCTTGCTCATCGACGCGATGGGGCGCAGCCCCTGGTCGCCGCTGCGGTGCGCGACCTGCAGGCTGCCGTCGGCCGCGACGTCGGCGGCGAGGATCGAGACCTGCGGGGCGGCCAGTTCGGCGCGCGTGACGACCCCCGCCCAGTCGGTCGCGGCCTGCCCGCGGGCGGCCTCGTTGAGCAGGGCGCCGTCGATGCGGCCGGCGTCGTCGAGCGTCATCGTCAGGCGGTAGCGGCGCCCCTGCGAGACGAGCGTCGCGGCGCCGGTGCGGTCTTGGGTCGAGACCTCCTCGACGACCCACGGGCCCTGCGCCCGCAGCTGCCCGAGCATGACGAGCCACTGCGCGGGCGGCACCTCGGTCAGGAACGTCGTCGAGAACCGGTCGGTCAGCTCGGACTGCACGGTGTCGGAGTTCATCTGGCCGACCATCCAGCGCAGCTGGCCGCCGACCGCGTCGGCCGGGAAGCCCGCGGTGGCGGTCGGTGTGACCGGAGACTGCGCGGGAGACGGGTTGCCGGTCGCGCCCGTTGCGCCTGGTGTGCCTGGTGTGCCTGGTGTGCCTGGTGCGGTGGACGCTCCGGTCGCCGCGGGGGAGTCGGTCGGGGCATCGGCCCCGGCGTCCCCGTTGCCGCCGCAGCCGGCGAGGGCGAGGGTGGCGGCCGTCAGGACGCACGCCGCCCGGGCCACCGCTGAGTGTTGTCCGGCCGGTCGTCGCACGCGCCCCACCCTAATCGCCGCCACTGTCGGCTCCGACGTGGTGCATCGGGGCAGCGGTGTGGAGGCCGCCGGGGCGCTCGCGTGTCGCTCCTCGCAGCGCTCCCGGGCGCTCCCGGGCGATCCCGGAACGCTCCCGGGCGCCTCGGCGCGGCCGCCGGAGCGGGGTCGCCGGACGGTCGAGACGAAGTTGGCATACATACTCGCCTCCGACGCCGGGCCGCCGATCCATCACCGCAGGTCACGAGCGTGTCGACGGCGCCGCGGCCCGAGTATGTAAGCCATCCTCGTCTCCGGCACGCCGGAACGGCCGCCGCACGCTCCTGGAACGGCCGCCGCGCGCCTCTGCGACCCCCGTCGACCCTCGGTCGACCCCCCGGTCGACACCCGGATGGCACGGACTGCGCGGCCTAGTCGCTCTGGCCGGACTCCTCGGCCTCGCCGAGCTCGGTGGCCAGGTGCTCCCGGAAGATCGAGGCGATCTCCAGCCGCCGCTGGGCCACGGCGTACCGCTCCTCGACGTCGGCTTGCAGGGCGACGAGCCGTTCCCGGGCCACTGCGACGCCCGCCGGGTCGTGCGCCCCGCCCGAGCCACCCGCGCCACCAGAGCCACCCGCGCCACCAGAGCCACCCGAATTACCCGGGGCCCGGCCGCCGAGGACGTCGAGGTCGTCGAGCACCTGACGCATCTGCTCGAGGGTGTAGTCCAGCGGCTTCATCTGCATGACGAGCAGCAGCCGCTGCACGTCGAGTTCGGAGTACAGCCGGAACCCTCCGGAGGTGCGCCCGGCGGGGGTGATCAGCCCCGCCTCCTCGTAGTAGCGCAGGCTGCGCATGCTCAGGCCGACGCGCTCGGCGACCTCGCCGATCTTCATCGTCGGGTCGGAGTCGGCGCCGCCGATCTTGCGGGCGGGGCGAGCGCGCTCTCGCGGCAGCTGCAGGCCGGCGAGGCGCGGTGAGTCGGGCGTCGCTCGGCCGTGCGGCCCGGGGCGAGTCGGCACGCGTCCTCCCGGAGTCGGCCCGGTCGCCCGGGCAGCGGATCGGCCCTCGCGGGCCGCGGACCCGTCGCCGACGACCTATGAGAAACCTGTGGGGTCGGCAGTCAGGGTACCCTCACCAACCCCGCGGTCGGCGGCACGACGACCCGACGTGGCCTGTCGCGGTGCGTGGCGGCGCCGCCCCGGCCGGCCGGGCGGTCCCGTGCGCAGCCTACTCGGCGGTGCCGTGCGCGGCCCGCTCGGCGGTCCCGGGCGAGGCCTGCTCGGCGCGCTCACCGGCCAGCGGATCGGTCGTCGAATCCTCCTGTGACACAAGCGAATCAATCTCCGCTGCGGCGGAACCGGCCGCGGCCGCAGCCCGTGCGTCGCCGCTGCGGGTCAGGGTCGCGAGCAGGCGCGGCACGGAGATTTCGCGCAGGGCGTCGTCGGCGCCGGTCACCACGGCGGCGATCTGGTGCAGGATCGCGCTGCCCGGCTGGTAGTACGACTCGTGCCCCCACACCTGGCGCAGCAGCGACTTGCGCCCGTCCGGATACGTCGCCCGCCGCGCGAACGGCGAGAGCACCCGCACCCCCTCGATGCCGATCACCTGCCCGCCGAACACCCCGAGGAACGCGATGAGGTCGCCCGGGGCGATCGCGGCGAACAGCCGGTCGGGCGGCAGCCGCAGGTCGGCGGCGCGGGAGGTGAACAGCCCCGGGCTGCCCGCGACGACCGCCGCGTCGAACACCCCGGTGCCGGCCAGGGCGAGCCCGACCACCGAGGCGCCGTAGGAGTGCCCCGAGGCCACGAGCCGGACCGGCCGGGGTCGCAGCGCCCGCAGGCCCTGCGCGCACCGCGCGAGCACGGGCGCGGCGTCGCGGGCGTACCGCTCGTCGCTGGCCTCCCCGGGCACGAGCACGCTGACGCCGCTGTCGCCGAGCGCCCGGCGCGTCGCGATGTCGTACGGCGCGTGGTAGCCGATCCAGTCGACGACGGCCACGCGGCCCGGGGTGCCGGCCAGCCGATCGGCCTCCGCGACGAGGGCCTGCATCCACTGCGTCTCGCGCGCGAGCCGCAGGTCGACGGTCGTGGTCGCCCCCGGCACGTGCAGCACCACCGCGTCGGCGCTGTCGAGGTCGCCGAGGACGATCGCCGCCTTGAGCGGGTAGACCGTCGCGTCGAGCAGGTAGAGGTAGCGACGCTCAGCAGGCTCAGCAGGCTCAGCGGCCTCGGCGGCCTCAGCAGGCTCAGCAGCCTCGGCGGGCGCGGCCGCGTCGGTCGCCTGCCTCGCCGTGGCGGAGAACATCTCGCGCAGCTTGTGCAGCCCGCGCAGGTCGCGCTCCTCCTCGGCGGCGGCGGCGTCGCGCGGCTGCCCGGGCCGCGCCTCGACGGCCTCGACGACCGCGTCGCGGCGGGCGATCTCGGCGTCGAGCAGCCGCAGGTTGGCGGCGTGCCGCACGGCGACGGGCAGGCCGTCGGCGCCGCCGACCCACGCCGTCTCCTCGTGCAGCAGCAGGTCCTGCTCGGCGGGGGTGAGCCCGGCCCACCAGTCGCGCACGACGACCGGTTCGTCGCTGTCGGGCCGCGGGGGCAGCGGCCTGCCCTCGGCGTCGACGTGCGGGTAGCGCTGCCGCGCCGCGTCGGCCTCGCCGCGCAGGTAGTCGGCCAACACCCCTGCCGCCGCGAGCCCGGCGTCGGCGCGGCGCAGCCGGATCTCGTCGAGGAGGCGCTCGTCGAGCCGGGCCCAGGAGCGATCGGCCTCCACGAGCCGCGCGTACTGGCGGTGCGCCGCGCGGGCCCCGTCGAGCGCGTCCTGCAGCGCCTGCGCGGCCTGCGTGAGGATCTCGGGCAGCGGCCGCCGTTCCGAGGTGGCCGGGTCGGGCCGATCGGGCGGCCCGGCCGGGCCGGACGGGTTCGGCGGGTTGGATGCGTCGGACGGGTTGGGCGCGTCGAGGCGGTTGGTCGCGTCGGGGCGGTCGGGCACGGGGGCGCGCCTACGCCGGGTCCGGAACCCGCTCGCTCTCGCGCACCGGGCCGGGCGGGGTGCCGTCTCCGAACGGGCGACCGCCGAGCGCCTCGCGGCTGTGCGGCGTGAGCCAGCCACTCAGGTCGGGGCCGAGCGGCACGATGCCGCTGGGGTTGAGGTCGCGGTGCACGACGTAGTAGTGCTCCTTGATCTGCGCGAAGTCGATGGTGTCGCCGAACCCCGGCGTCTGGAACAGGTCGCGCGCGTACCCCCACAGCGCCGGGAACTCGATGAGCTTGGCCCGGTTGCACTTGAAGTGCCCGTGGTACACGGGGTCGAAGCGCACGAGCGTCGTGAAGAGCCGCACGTCGGCCTCCGTGATCTGCTCGCCCATGAGGAACCGGCGCGTGGTCAGCCGCTCCTCGAGCCGGTCGAGGGCGTCGAACAGCCGGGTGAACGCCGCGTCGTAGGCCTCCTGGGAGCCGGCGAAGCCGCACCGGTACACGCCGTTGTTGACCTCGGTGTAGACGAACCGCATGACGTCGTCCATCTCGGCGCGCAACTCCTGCGGGTACAGGTCGGGCGCGCCGGCGCGGTGGTGGCGCGTCCATTCCGTCGACAGGTCGAGCGTGATCTGGGCGAAGTCGTTGGTGACGACCTGTCCGGTGCGCTCCTCGACGATCGCGGGCACCGTGATGCCGCGCTCGTAGTCGGGGAAGCGCGCGAGGTAGGCGTCCTTGAGCTTGTGGATGCCCAGCACGGGGTCGAGTCCGTCGGGGTCGAGGTCGAAGGTCCACGAGTCGGCGTCGTGGGTGGGTCCGGGCGTGCCGAGGGAGAGCACGTCCTCCAGGCCGAGCAGGCGGCGCACGATGATCGTGCGGTTCGCCCAGGGGCAGGCGCGGGCGGCGACGAGACGGTACCGGCCCGGCTCCACCGGCCACTCGCGCTCGCCACGGCCGTCGGCGGTCACCCGATCGGAGATGTAACGCTCGTCACGTGTGAACTCCTTGCCGGGCACCGAGTAGACCCCGCCGGTGGAGTGCTCCTCGTCGCCCTGCGTCTCGAGTCGGTCTTGCTCGCCCATCACGGCCTCCTGTTTCTCTCGTGCTGTCAAGCAATTCGACTGAACTGCAAGTGATTCCGCGTTAAGCGGGCGACCAGCCACGTTGCCCGCCCGGCCGCCGCGTCCAGCGCCGCGAACGGCTGGTGTGGGGTGCCGCCGATCGCCCACGCGTCGCCCGCTGCGCCGGCGATCACGTCTCGATCCTGCCCCGATCATCGCGGCATCGCCGCACCCGCGCGCCCGCGGCCCCCGCCGACTCCGTATACATGATCCATCACGTATGCGCCCGTGGGAGCCGGGCGCGCGGATTGTGCTCTCGCACATCACCTACCGTTGGGGGCATGCACCTGCTGGAACCTGCGGTGAAGCCATACGACTGGGGATCGCATCGCATGATCGCCGAGCTGCAGGGTCGCCCGTCACCGACGCCGGGCCCGGAGGCCGAGTTGTGGATGGGCGCGCACCCCGCCGGCCCGTCGATCGTGCGTGCGAACGGCAGCTCCCGCGGCCTCGACGAGGTCGTCGCCGCCGATCCGCCCGCCGTGCTCGGGGCCGAGCTGGCCGACCGCTTCGAGGGCCGGCTGCCGTTTCTGCTCAAGGTGCTCGCCGCCGACAAGGCCCTCTCGATCCAGGTGCACCCCGACCGGCAGACGGCCCGCGCGGCCTTCCGCGCCCAGAACGGCGCCGACGGCAACTACGTGGACGACTGGCCGAAGCCGGAGGTGCTCTGCGCCCTGACGCCGTTCGAGGCGCTGGCGGGGTTGCGCGAGCCCGGCGAGGCGGCCAGCCTGCTGCGCGGCCTGAACGTGCCGGCGCTCGACCCGGTCGTGCGGCGGCTGGAGGCCGGCGACGACGCCGGTCTCGTCGACGCGCTGCGCATGGTGCTCGACGTGCCGCAGGCCGACCGCGCCGGGCTCCTGCGCGACGTCGTGCGCGCCTGCCGCGAGCACTCCTGGAACGAGGGCGAGCACGCCGACGCCTACGAGGCGCTGCTGCGCATCGCCGATGACCACCCCGGCGACCTCGGCGCGATCGCCTCGCTGCTGCTCAACCACACCGTGCTGCAGCCGGGGGAGGCGATCTTCATGGCCGCCGGCGGGCTGCACGCCTACCTGCGCGGCGCCGGCGTGGAGATCCTCGCCAACTCCGACAACGTGCTGCGCGCCGGGCTGACGAGCAAGCGCATCGACGTCGACGAACTCTGCCGCGTCGTCGACCCCACCGTCGGGGTGCCCGTGTTGCGGCCGCGGCCCGACGAACAGGGCGTGACGAGCTACGCGGTGAGCGTGCCGGAGTTCAGCCTGTACCGGCTCCAGCGCGAGGGCGGCACGATCGAGCTGCCGGGCAGCGGCCCGCGGGTCGTGCTCGTCACCGACGGCGCCGCCCGGCTCGAGTGCGCCACCGGCAGCCTGTGCGTCGAGCGCGGCGGCTCGGCGTTCATCAGCGCCGCCGACGGGCCCGTGTCCTGCGCCGGGGCCGTCACCCTCTTCGTCGCCGGCCCCGGCGGCCTCGAGCCGGTCGACTGAGGGCCCCGCGCCCGTTTCCCGCTCCGCGAGCGAGCAGCCGGAGCACGCGCAGCGGAGCCGGAGACGAGAATGGCTTACACACTCGGATCGCCGCGCGCTCGACACGCTCGTGACCTGCGGTGATGCCCGGGACCGGCGGCCGCAGAGACGAGTATGTATGCCACTTTCGTCTCGACCCACCGACGACCCCTTGTTCCGGGCGTCGCGAGACGCCCGGAACACCCGGCGGGCCCCGGTGCGCAACCAGGCGACTCAGAGGTTGACGAGGTTGGTCGCCTTGGCGTTGGCCAGGCGGGCCTCCACGTCGTTCCAGTTGACGACGTTCCACCACGCCTTGATGTAGTCGGGCTTGACGTTCTTGTACTGCAGGTAGAACGCGTGCTCCCACATGTCGAGCATGAGGATCGGGATCTGCGTGGCCGGCAGCTGCGCCTGCTGGTCGTACAGCTGGGCGAGGATCGGGCGCTTGCCGAGGGTGTCCCACGCGAGGATCGACCAGCCGGAGCCCTGGATGCCCGCGGCGTTCGCGGCGAACAGGGCCTGGAACTTGTCGAACCCGCCGAAGTGCTCCTCGAGCAGGGAGGCCGTGTCGCCGACCGGCTTGTCGCCGCCGTCCGGCGAGAGGTTCTGCCAGAAGATCGAGTGGTTGACGTGTCCGCCGAGGTTGAACGCCAGGTTCTTGGCGATGAGGTTGATGCTCGCCGAGTCCCCGGACTCGCTGGCGGCCTGCAGCTTCTCCACGGCGGTGTTGGCACCGTCGACGTAGGTCTTGTGGTGCTTGTCGTGGTGCAGCTGCATGATCTCGCCGCTGATGTGCGGCTCCAGCGCCGCGTAGTCGTAGGGGAGGTCGGGAAGGACGTATTCGCTCACTGCGTCGCTCCTTGGTCAGCGTCGATAGTGTCGATGGGCCTTGTCTTGGCCAGGTGTCGAACTGTCACCTTGCCCAGCCACCCTATGCATGCCCGGGGTCACCTGTCATCGGCAGGCGCGGGCCGGTCGGTGGCGGGCGGGCGCTGCGAGGCGGCTGTCGATGCCTCGGCCACGCGCTCGCCCCGCCCCGTTCGCGCGCCGGCCCGACCGACAATGGGACGGTGAAGCGCGTGCGACAGGCCGGTCGGATGCTGCCCGAACCGGGGGTGCGGCGTCAGTCGACGCTCGTGGCGGTGCTCGTCGTGGCCGGCGGCCTTGTCGCGGGCACGCTGCTGCTGCTGACCCTGCTCCACTCGGCGCTCAACGAGGGACTGCGGGAGACCGCGACCGAGCACGTCGCCTCCGTCGCGCAGGCCGTCGCCGCCCGGGGCCCGGCCGAGCTGGCCGGGGACGCCACCGCGCATCTGGTCGGGGCGAGCACGGTCGTGCAGGTCGTCGACTCCGGCGGCGGACTCGTCTACAGCACCGCCACCACCGCGCAGGTGCTCTCCGGGGTGCGGCCGGAGCCGGGCCAGTGGGTGCACGAGGGCGCGTCCACCGGCGTCCTGCCCCCCGACGAGCCCTACGTGGTGGCCACCGCCGTCAGCTACGGGGGCGCCGACTACGTGGTGCTCGGCGTCAGCTCCCAGGCCGCGCAGCGCAACGTGCTCGGGGTGACCGCGAGCGCGCTCGGCATCACCACCCCGCTGCTGGTCCTCCTCGCCGGGCTCGCCACGTGGTGGCTCACCGGCCGGGCGCTGCAGCCGGTGGAGGCGATCCGCCGCGAGGTCGCGCGCATCGAGTACGGGAGGCTGACCGACCGGGTGCCGGTGCCGGGCACCCGCGACGAGGTCGCGGCGCTGGCGACGACGATGAACGACATGCTCGCGCGGCTCGAGGCGGCGCAGGCGACCAGCCGTCGCTTCGTCTCCGACGCGGGTCACGAGCTGCGCTCGCCGTTGGCGACCCTCGCGGCCGCCATCGAACTCGCCGGGCGCGACGACGGCAGCCGCGCCGAGCGCGCCGAGCTGACCGAACTCATGGACCGCGAGGTGACCCGCATGCGCCGCCTCGTCGACGACCTGCTCGTGCTCGCCAAGGCCGAGGACCGCGGGCTGCAGTTCGCCCACGACGACGTCGACCTCGACGACGTCGTGGAGACCGAGGCGCGCCGGCTGCGCGCCCAGAGCCGGCACGCGGTGCGCGCCCACATCGAGCCGGTGCGCGTCACCGGCGACGCCGACCGGCTCACCCAGGTTGTGCGAAACCTCTGCGACAACGCGGAGCGGGCGGCGCGCTCGACGCTCGAGCTGTCCGTGCGCGCCGACCACGGGCCCGGCGGGCGACCCGAGGCGGTGCTCACCGTGGCGGACGACGGAGCCGGCATCGCGCCCGCCGACCGCGAGCGGGTCTTCGGCAGGTTCGTGCGCCTCGACGACGCCCGGGCCCGCTCGTCCGGGGGATCGGGCCTCGGGCTGGCCATCGTCGAACAGATCGTCTCCGCGCACGGCGGTTCGGTCGCCGTGATCGACGGGCCCCTCGCCGGCGCCTGCGTCGAGGTGCGCCTGCCGGCGGCTCAGCCGGAGGCGGTGATGCGGTAGCCGGCGCCGCGCACGGTCTGGATCGACTGGCGCCCGAACGGCACGTCGACCTTGCGGCGCAGGTAGCCGATGTAGACCTCGATGATGTTGGGCGCGCCGTTGAACGCCGGGTCCCACACGGCCTGCAGGATGTCGGTCTTCGCGACGACGTCCTCGGCGTGCATCATGAGGTGCTCCAGCAGCGCGAACTCCTTGGCGGTCAGCTTGATCGGCGTGCCGTCACGGTCCACCCGGCGGCGGGCGGGGTCGAGGGTGAGGTCGCCGACGCGGTACACCGAGGGCCGCTCGGGGGCGCCGCGGCGGATGAGGGCGCGCAGCCGCGCGACGAGAACCACGAAGCTGAACGGCTTGGTGAGGTAGTCGTCGGCGCCCAGTTCGAAGGCGTCGGCCTCGTCGTACTCACCGTCCTTGGCGGTGAGCATGAGGATCGGGGTCCACACCTCGCGGCGCCGCAGCTCCTCGAGCACCTTGTAGCCGTTGAGGCCGGGCAGCATGATGTCGAGGATGATCGCGTCGTAGGCGTTATCCGTCGCCGCCCACAACCCCTCCTTGCCGTCGTGGCACACGTCCACGACAAAACCCTCGCCCCCAAGGCCCCGGCGTAGCACGGTGGCCAGGTTCTCTTCGTCCTCGACGACGAGCACCCGCATCGTTCGTCTCCCCCTCGATCGTCGACCCTCGTCGACCCTCGTGGACCCGGTGCAGGCCGCGCCCGGTGTCGACCCCTGCCCCGACCATAGGCCGCCGCGGGCCGAACCGCACAGAACCAAAGGTCCGTACTGTGCGGTTACCTGCGGCGGTCCGCCGCCGTTGCACACAGCGGCTGCTGAGACTTCACTCAGTGTTCGCTCAAGCTATTGGACGTCCGACACGGACCGACCTAAAATCCACAACAGCTGTGATGCGATTGGCCTGGCGAGTGAATGTGAGATTCGGGCAGGCGAAGGGGATCCGTTCCACAGCGCAGAGGGCGGGGTATGCCGATCGGCAGCCCGAGCCGCACGGGGACAAGATCGCTGAGGGGAGCGATTGTGGACAACAGCTCGACCGCGGAGCCGACTACGCCGCGAGAGACAGTGGGGGGTGCGCCCGATCACACGGTGGGTCACGTGAATACCGGCACGGGTACCGCCACGAGCCCACCGGAGACGGGGGCCGACGGCCGGGGCCGACCCGCCGTCAGTGTCGTCATCGCCTGCTACAACGGCGAAGACACCCTCGGGGTGCAACTCGACGCCCTCGCCCGCCAGCTCGACGCCCCGGCCTTCGAGGTGGTGCTCGCCGACAACGGCTCGACCG
>JBDIAM010000106.1:0-10407 GCA_039812445.1 Piscicoccus intestinalis
ATCGTGCCGCTCGCGCCGCCGGACCCGCCGGCAGCGCCCGGTGCGCCGGATGCTGCTGGTGCGTCTGCCGCGCCCGGTGCGCCTGCCGCGCCCGGTGCGTCCGGCGCGTCAGCCGCCTCCGATGCGCCGGCGTCCGACCAGACCGCCGAGCTGCCGGTGCTCGACACCGAGGGCGCCGATCCGGCGGTGCTCGGTGGCGTCGGGGCGCACGGCGACATCGACGCGTCGGTCCGCGCGGGCGACCCGCCGCCGTTGAGCAGCGACGGGATGCTCGTGCTGGGCGCCCCGGTGACGCCCCCGCCCGCGCCGAAGCCCGCGAACGCGCCGCCGGCCGGTCCGCCGTGCACCGAGTGCGGCGGCAGCTTCGGGCCCGACGGCTACTGTGAGCGCTGCGGTGCCGCGCGACCCAACCCGCGGCACCACTACGAGCTGAAGGCGCCCCTCGCCGAGCCCGGCGGACCGCCCACAACAGTGTGGGTTGCCGGGGTCTGCGACCGCGGCGTGCGGCACCGCACCAACGAGGACTCGCTCGCGCTGCACGCCGAGCCCGGAGCGCCCCGCCGCGCCGCGATGGTCGTCTGCGACGGCGTGAGCACCGCCCGCCGATCCGCGCGCGCCAGCCACGAGGCGGCGCAGGCGGCGCTGGGCGTGCTCTCCGCCTCCCACTCGCGCGGCCTGGCCGGCGTCGCGTCCGCCCACGTCGGGGCGCTCGGGAGCCGGCTCGACGCGGCCACGGACGCCGCGATGAACGCGGTCATCGAGGTCGCCTCCGGGCCCGACACCCCCGAAGACGCCGAGGAGTCGGGCATCCCGCACGTCTCCGACCCGGCCTGCACGTTCGTCGCGGCGGTCATCGACGACGACGTCGCGGTCGTCGGGTCGGTCGGCGACTCGCGCGGCTACTGGTTTCCCGACTCCGGCGAGCCGCAGCTGCTGACGACCGACGACTCGTGGGCCGAGGAGCAGATCGCGCTCGGCGCCTCCCGACGGGAGGCCGAAGCCTCGCCGCACGCGCACACGATCACCCGCTGGCTCGGCCCGGAGGCCCCCGATCACACCCCGCGCAAGGCGACGGTGCCGCTGTCGGAGCCGGGCTGGCTCATGGTGTGCAGCGACGGGCTGTGGAACTACGCCTCCGCACCCGAGCAGCTCGGTGCGGTGCTCACCCAGATCGTTCCGACGCTGCCGCGGCCCACCGCGCCGCTCGCGCTGGCCCGGCGGCTGGTGGAGTGGGCCAACGCGCAGGGCGGCCGCGACAACATCACGATCGCCCTGGCCCGCATCGACGACCCCGCCGCCGCGGAGACCGAGGTGCTCGACACCGAGGTCGCCGGGGCTGGCGAGGCCGGCGAGACATCCCGCGACACGGCCCCGGGCTCGGCGCCCACCGAGCAGTTGACGACCGCCGCCTCGCCCGCGGGGCCCTCCGGCGGAGCCACCGCCGCGCCGCGCCCGGACGGGCCCGACGACACCGACGACACCGAAGATCCCAAGGACATGAAGGACCAGGAGGGAGCGCGCTGATGGCCGAATTCTCCGCTGCCGTCTACCAGAACGAGTTCCTGCCCGAAGGCGGCACCGACGTGCACGCCATCGTCACGATCACCGCCCGCAACGCCGGCGGCGCCGGTCAGACCGGAGCCGGTGACGCCGGCGAGATCATCGTCGTCGACACCTCCGGCTCGATGGAGGACGCGGGGGTCGCGGCCGCCCGCTTCGCCGCCGCGGCGGCGCTCGACCAGATCCTCGACGGGGTCTGGTTCGCGGTGATCGCCGGGAACCACCAGGCCAGGCTGTGCTTTCCCGACGGGTACTCGGCGGCGATGGTGCGGATGGACCCCTCGACGCGGGCGCAGGCGAAGGCCTCGCTCAACCGGCTCTACGCCGACGGCGGCACGGCGATGGGCACGTGGCTGCTGGCGAGCGCGCAGCTGTTCGACACGGTGCCGTCGCTGACGCAGCGGCACGTGATCCTGCTGACCGACGGGGAGAACCAGCACGAGACCCCCGAGCAGCTCTCCCGCGCGATCGCCACCGTGCAGGGCCGTTTTCAGGCCGACTGCCGCGGGCTCGGCGCGGCCTGGCAGGTCGACGAGGTGCGGCGGATCGCGCAGGCGCTCATGGGCACGGTCGACCTCATCCCGCGCCGCGAGGACATGGCGCTGGAGTTCGAGTCGCTCATGCGCACGTCGATGGGACGCGGTATCGCGCAGGCTTCTTTGCGGGTGTGGGCGCCGCAGGGCGCGGAGGTGCTCTTCGTGCGGCAGGTCGCGCCGACGCTGGAGGACATGACGAACCGGCGCCAGCAGCTCAACCCCCTGACCGGCGCGTACCCCACAGGATCGTGGGGGGATGAGTCCCGCGACTTCCACGTGGCGGTGCGGCTACCGGCGAAGGCGATCGGCGCCGAGCAGCTGGCGGCCCGGGTGCAGCTGGCGGTCGGCGAGGACGTCGTCGCGCAGGGGCTCATCAAGGCGAAGTGGACCGGTGACGACTCGCTGACGGCGCGGATCAGCCCCGAGGTCGCGCACTACACCGGCCAGACCGAGCTGGCCTCGGCGATCCAGCAGGGCCTGGCGGCCAAGGCGGTCGGTGACGACACGACGGCCACCAGCCGGCTCGGCCGGGCGGTGCAACTCGCCGCGCAGACCGGCGACGAGGCGGCGACCAACCGGCTGCGTCGCGTCGTCGACATCGACGACGCCGGCACCGGGCGGGTGCGCCTCAAGCGGCATGTCGACCGCATGGACGAGATGGCGCTCGACACCGCCTCCACGAAGACGATCCGGGTGCGCAAGTGAGCCTCGTCTGCCCGCAGGGGCACACCTCGCAGGCCTCCGACTACTGCGACACGTGCGGGAGCCCGATGCGCCCGGCGCCCGCAGTTCCGTCGCCGGGGCACGCCGCACCGGGCTCGGGGGGCTCGGGGGGCTCGGCTGGCTCTGGCGACTCGGGCGGCTCGGGCTCAGCTGGCTCGGGCTCGGCTGGCTCGGGCGCGGCGGGATCGAGTGCGGCGGGCTCGGCCGCCGATGCGCCGACGCCGCCTGCGGCCGGCGCGCAGGTCTGCCCGAACTGCGACACCCCCAACATGCCCGACGCGCTGTTCTGCGAGGCCTGCGGATACGACTTCACGACCGGCGTCATGCCGCGCCCCGTCGCGTTGACCGACGGCAGCTACATCGGCGGCGTCGACCCGACCCGGGCCTCTCCGGTGCTCGAGGTGGAGCCGGTGGAGACCGACGAGTCGGGCGCCGACGAGTCAGACGCCCACGAGTCGGACGCCGACGCGGGTGCCGTGCAGGAGGCGGCCGAGCAAGAGCCCGTCGAGCAAGAGCCGGCCGCCGAAGCGGCGGGAGAGGCCGTGGCCAGCTCTCAGCGTGATCCGGCGGAGGTGGCGGCGAAGGACTCCACCGAGGACGGCCCCGAGCGCGGTCGCGAACCCGCGGCCGGGACGGGCGCGGCCGCGACCGAGGCCGCCGCGGGGTCACCGCCGCCGCATGCCCCCGCCTCCTCGCCCGCCCAGGGCCCCGCGCACGGCCCGGACGCTCCGGCTGCCCCCGACTCCCCGCAGCCCTCGCGGTCCGCGGGTTCCGCGCCCGCCGCGGACTCCTCGGGCGCACCGGTTCCCTCCGCCTCCAAGCGGATGGCGAACCGTCCCCCGTCGCGGGTGACCGTGAAGGACTGGGTCGTGGAGATCTGGATCGATCCGGATTGGTATGCGGTGCAGGAGAGTCCGGAGCCGTGCCCGTCTCCGGGGGTGCCGGACATCGTGGCGTTGCACGACGGCGCGCTGGTGGGGCGGCCCTCGTCGAGCCGCAACGTGCGCCCCGACATCGACTGCGGCACCGACACCGGCGCCAGCCGCCGGCAGGCGCTGTTGACGACCGACGGGCGGCGGTGGTGGATCGAGGATCTCGGCTCCTCCAACGGCACCTATGTGGGGCCGGCGAGCGGTCCGCTCCCGGTGGACCCGATCACCGCCAAGGTCGAGGTCGACGCCGACGACCGCATCTACGTGGGCGCCTGGACCCGTCTCGTCGTGCGTCCGGCCACCGACTCCGAGCGCGCCGGTCTCGGCTGATGCGACCGGGCGGCTTGCGACGCCCCGGCCCCAACCTGGCTATGCCAGGCGCGCGATATACCGCCCGTCTGGCATAGCGACGCTCGCTCCCTCAGGGCGCCTGTGCCTCGCGGGAGACTCCCAGGCTCGCGAGCAGGTCCTCGTGCAGTTGCATCCCCACCACGTGGCACGACGTCCATTCCGGGGCATCGACCCAGCCGAGCGAGCCGTCGTGCACCCCCTCCAGGGCCGCGTCGAACCGTTCGGTGTGCACGCCGAACCTCGGCAGCACCTGCGTCACGGAGTCGGTGAGCCGGGCCAGGCGGCGTCCGAGGTCGTCGAGCTCGTCGACGATCGCCGCGTCGTAGGCGACGTCGTGGTGGTCGTTCTCGGCCAGCGGGTCGAACGTCGTGGGACGCAGCTGCCAGCGCGTGCACGCGTCGAGGAGCTGCTCGTTCCAGGGGCGGAAGCGCTCGTGGGCCGCGAGCAACGCCGGCTGGGCACCGCGGGCCTCGACATCGGCGGCGAGCCAGCGCTCGTTCTGCTCGCGGCCTCGTTCGGTCAGGCTCCACAGGACACGCCGTCCGACGAGCGGCAGCGTGACGTCGTGGCGGGTCACCCACCCGAAGGCCTGCGCGTCGAGCAGCAGGTCCCCCACTTCGGCGTGATCCAGCCCGTAGAGCCAGTAGAGCGAGATGACGTCACGGTGGCTGGGCCTCCCGAGCAGGCGCACCGCGTGCAGGGTCATCCCGAGCGGCGTCAGCCGCCCCGAGTCGTCACTGTCACCGTTGTCATCGCTGTCATCGTTGCCCGCGCCCAAGACCACGCCTCCATGCTGCCGCACACCCCCGCCTCCACCCGTTCACTTGTCGGCAACGAGCCGCGCCGAGCCGCGCCGGGCGGCGTCGCTCGGCTTCGCTGGGAGCGGGGCCTGGTCAGGCCGGCGCAACCCCGCCTCCGGCCGGCGGCTCTGGAACCGCGACCCGCGCGGATGGCAGGATCGCGACCAGGGCGGCTCACCCGCCAGAACCCGCCACCGACCGACGGAGGGCACGATGTCGCTGCTGCAGGACGCCCGGGAGATCCACGACGACCTGGTGGTGTTCCGCCGCGAGATGCACCGCGAGCCCGAGATCGGGCTCGACCTGCCGCGGACGCAGGAGCGGGTGCTCGCTGCCCTCGACCCGCTCGGGCTCGAGGTCGGCACGGGTTCCGCGCTGACCTCGGTGACCGCCGTACTGCGCGGCGGCCGGCGCGACTCGGCGAACCCGCGGGCCGTGCTGCTGCGCGCCGACATGGACGCTCTGCCGGTGCAGGAGGAGACGGGCGTCGACTACTCCTCCCGGGTCGACGGCGCGATGCACGCGTGCGGTCACGACCTGCACACCGCGATGCTCGTCGGCGCCGCGCGGCTGTTGCACGGCCGCCGCGACGAGTTGCCGGGCGAGGTCGTGTTCATGTTCCAGCCCGGCGAGGAGGGCCTGCACGGCGCCCGCTACATGATCGACGAGGGGGTGCTCGACGCGGCCGGTCCCCGGGTCGAGGCCGCGTTCGGCATGCACGTCTTCTCCGCGATCGACCCCGGTGGGCAGTTCATCACCAAGCCGGGCCCGATGCTCGCCTCCGGCGACGAGGCCCGGATCACGGTGCGCGGCCGGGGCGGGCACGGCTCGACGCCGGTGCTGGCGCAGGACCCGATCCCGGTGGCCGCCGAGATCATCACGGCGACCAACGTCGCCGTCACCCGGCAGTTCAGCGTCTTCGACCCGGTCGTCGTGACGTTCGGGGTGCTGCGCGCCGGCACCAAGTCGAACGTCATCCCCGACGAGGCCCACCTCGAGGCGACGATCCGGTGTTTCTCCGACGACAACCGCGCCCGACTGCGCGAGATGGTGCACCGGGTCGCGCAGGGCGTGTGCGCGGCGCACGGCCTGACCTGCGACATCGAGTACGACGCCGGCTACCCGGTGACCCGCAACGAGGAGTCCGAGACCGAGTTCGCCCGCCAGGTGGCGCTCGAGCTGTTCGGCGACGAGCGGCACACCCGCTGGCCGCACCCGATCAGCGGCTCCGAGGACTTCGCGTACGTGCTGCAGCAGGTGCCCGGCTCCTTCGTCGGGCTCTCCGCGGTGCCGCAGGACGCCGACCCGCTGCGCGCCGACTTCAACCACTCTCCCCGCGCGACCTTCGACGACCGCGTGCTCGCCGACGGCGCCGCCCTCTACGCCGAACTAGCCCTCCGCCGCCTCACCCACCAACGTCCCTGAAAACTGCGTGTCGTGGTGAGAACTGCTGTCCGTGTCGCAGTCCCGACCACGACACGCAGTTTTCACGGACGTTGCGGGGCCGATCTCGCGGACGTTGCGGGGCCGGTTTCATAGACGTTGAGGGGCCGAAGGGCCCATGTCCGACGAGTGGGCGAGGTTAGCGTCGGCATCATGCCGCACCCAGGTACCGCCAGCGCAGGCCACCCGCACGGGCACCCCGGAGCCCCCGGGCACCCCGGCCATACCGCCTCGGCGGGCGGACCGCCTCCGATGGACTTCGACAAGGCCCCGTTCGTCGTCATCTGGGAGACGACCCAGGCGTGCGACCTCGCGTGCCGGCACTGCCGCGCGTGCGCGCAGCCCGAGCGCGACCCGCGTGAGCTGACCACCGCCGAGGCCAAGGCGATGATCAGCCGCGTGCGCGACTTCGGCCGGTGCATCTTCGTGTTCTCCGGCGGCGACGCCCTCAAGCGCCCCGACATCGTCGACCTCGTGCGGCACGGCGCCGACCTCGGCCTGCGCATGGCGATCACGCCCGCGACCACCGACCTGTGCACCCCCCAGGTCATGCGCGACCTCAAGGAGGCGGGCCTCATCCGCCTCGCGGTCAGCCTCGACGGCTCGAACCCGGGCATCCACGACACTTTCCGCCGGGTCGACGGCTCCTTCGAGCACGGCCTGCGGATTCTGCGCCAGGCCCAGGAGATCGGCCTGTCGACGCAGGTCAACACCGTCATACGCAAGGACAACCTCGCCGACATGGACGACATGTGCGCGCTCATGGAGGGCCTCGGGGTCGTGTTCTGGGAGGTCTTCTTCCTCGTGCCGATGGGCCGCGCCACCCCCGACGACGTCGCCGGCGCCGACGAGTTCGAGGCCGTCTTCGACCGCCTCTACGAGCTGAGCAAGACCGCGCCGTTCGACATCAAGGCCACCGCGGCCCCGCACTACGCCCGCGCGGTCATCGCCCACAAGCACGCGGAGGCCGCGGGTCAGCCGGTCGTCGCCAACGCCGGGCCGGTGCAGCTGGACGTCATGACCAACGGGCTGCGCCACTCGGAGTCCGACGGCATCGGTCGCGCCCGCAACGTCAACGACGGCGACGGGTTCATGTTCATCAGCCACATCGGCGAGATCTTCCCCTCGGGATTCCTGCCGATCGCGGCCGGCACCGTGCGCGACAACGACCTCGTCGAGGTCTACCGCACCTCCGAGCTGTTCACGCGCCTGCGCGACCGGTCGAACCTGAGCGGCAAGTGCGGCGTCTGCAACTTCCGCGCGATGTGCGGCGGGAGCCGGGCCCGGGCCTACGCGGTGACCGGCGACCCGTTCGAGGCCGAGCCGTTCTGCGCCTACACCCCGCCGCGCTGGGCCGCCGCCATCGAGCGCGGGCAGGCCCAGCCCGACGAGGAGTACTTCGGCCGGTTCGAGCGTTACCCCGGCTCCGGGCGGTCTCTGCAGGTCACCGCGCTCTGAGCGCGTCTGAGGCCGACGACCGCCCGGTCAAGCCCGACCCTCGAAGCTGCGTGTCGCGGTGAGAACTGCGACACGGACAGCAGTCTTCACCGTGACACGCAGTTCTCAGCGATCTGGCGGGCTGGGCGGGCCTCAGGTGGGGCGGGGCGCGCCGGCCCGGCCGCGGAAGTGCTCGGGCCCGGAGGCGGGCCCAGCAGCGGGTCCGGAGGCGCTCTCCTCGGACTGCACCTCCAGCTCACCCGACTCCGGTTCGGGGTCGTCGAGCACGACGTGCCCGCTGTCGTCGAGGCGCAGCGGCATGTGCGCGGCGCGGATCGTCGCATTGAGGAACGCGACGGTCGGCACGGCGAACAGGGCGCCGGCGATGCCGCCGAGCGTCGTGCCCGCGAGCACCGCCATCGCCACACCGAGGGGGTGCACCTCGACGGTGCGGGCCATGATGAACGGCTGCAGCAGGTGCGCCTCGAGCTGGATGAGGACGACGATCGTGATGGCGACGACGATCGCCGCCGCCGGCCCGTGTTCGATGAGGGAGACGATGATGCACAGCGTGCCGGTCACCGTCATGCCGAGGATCGGGATGTAGGAGCCGACGAAGATCAGCACCGACAGCGCGGCGGCCATCGGTACGTTGAGGACGACCAGCAGCACGAACACGGTGCTCGCGTGCAGGAACGCGATGATCGTCTGGCCGCGCATGAAGCCGCCGAGAGTGCGCCAGCCGAACCGGCCGACGAGGTCGATGCGGGCCCGCGAGGCCACCGGCAGCAGCGACATCGCCCAGCCCCAGATGAGGTCGCCGTCGCGCAGCAGGAAGAAGGTCGCCAGCAGCAGGAGCAGGCCGCCGGCGAGCAGGTGCGACAGCGCCGACAGCGTCGACAGCGCGCCGGAGACGAGCCGCTCCTGGTTGGCGGCGATCGCCGTCTGCAGCTCGACGCCGTACTGGTTGACCTGTTCGTCGCTGATCTGCAGCGGGCCGTGCCGCAGCCAGGCCGCGAGGTACTCCACGGTCGCCATGAGCTGGTCGGCCATCTTCGGGGCGTTCGTGCTCACCTGCGTGCCGACGAACCACCCGATGAGGCCGAGGAAACCGACTCCGACCAGGAGCGCGAGAAAGGCCGCCAGCGAGTGCGGCACCCTGAGGCGGTCGCGCAGCCACCGCTGCACCGGCCCGAGCACCGCGGTGAGCAGCAGCGCGACGACGAACGGGATGGTGACCATCGGCACCATCGCGAGCCCGCGCACGAGCAGGTAGCCGACCGCGCCGATGAGCAGCAGCCGCCAACTCCACTGCGCCGCCTCACGAATGACGATCGGCACGGTGCGGCCCTGACCGGCGGGAGGCGGTGTGTCGGGCAGCTGCACGTACTCCCCCTGGTACGACGGGCGGGGGGCGCGGCGACTCCGCGCGTCCCGACGCTCCCGGCCTTCGACCATCGTTGCCAACCCCTCTGCGGACGCCCCTGTGCCGTCCGCTCCTGATCCATTGTGCGCTGCCGCCGCAACCTAGAGTCGGCGCATGCCTCTCTCCCCTGACCGTCCGCGCGATCCGGGCGCCCCGACTCCGCCCACGCCTGCCGATGTCGAGGCCGCCGCCGAGCGGATCGCGGGGGTCGCGCACCGGACGCCGGTGGTCACGTCGCGACGCATCGACGCCGAACTCGGCCTGCGGGTGTTCTTCAAGTGCGAGAACCTGCAGCGCACCGGCGCCTTCAAGTTCCGGGGCGCGTACAACGCGGTGAGCCGGCTCGACGAGGCCGCCCGCGCGCGAGGCGTCGTCGCGTACTCCTCGGGCAACCACGCGCAGGCGATCGCGCTGGCCGCGTCGCTGCTCGGCGTGCCCGCGACGATCGTCATGCCCACCGACGCGCCGACGGCCAAACGCGCGGCGACCGAAGGGTACGGCGCTCGCGTCGTCGAGTACGACCGCGCCACGGAAGACCGGGTCGCGATCGGTGCCCGGCTCGCCGAGCGCGACGGGCTGACGCTCATCCCGCCCTACGACCACCCGCACATCATCGCCGGCCAGGGCACCGCCGCCCGTGAGCTGCACGAGGACGTGCCCGGCCTCGACGCCGTCGTCGCTCCCCTCGGCGGAGGCGGGCTGCTCGCCGGCACCTGCCTGGCCACCGCGGCCGCCCGCGCGGCGGGGGTGACCGCCTCCGGGTGTGGGGTGTACGGCGGCGAGCCGGAGGCGGGCGACGACGGCAAGCGCTCCCTGGAGGCGGGGCGCATCGTGCGCATCGAGACGCCGGCGACGATCGCCGACGGCGCGCAGACCCAGTTTCTCGGCGAGCTGACGTTCCCGATCCTGCGCGAGCACGTCACGGGCGTGGTGACGGTCTCCGACTCCGAACTCGTCGCGGCGATGCGCTCGCTCGCGGCGACCACCAAGCTCGTTGCCGAGCCGACCGGCGTGCTCGGCTACGCGGCGCTGCGCCGCCTCGCCGAGCGGCTGCCCGGCGCCCGCGTCGGCGTCATCGTCTCCGGCGGCAACGTCGACCTCGACCGCTACGCCGCCCTGCTGACCCGCGGAGCCTGACCCGCGGAGCCTGACCTCCGCTGAGCCCGACCTCCGTTGAGCCCGACCTCCGTTGAGCCCGA
>JBDIAM010000107.1:0-10398 GCA_039812445.1 Piscicoccus intestinalis
CTCGACGAGCGCGAGTTCGACCGGGTCGAGGCGATGGTCCGCTCGATGACGCCGTTCGAGCGCACCCACCCCAAGCAGATCAACGGTTCGCGCCGCTCGCGCATCGCGCGGGGTTCGGGCGTCACCGTCTCCGAGGTCAACCAGCTGCTCGAGCGGTTCGGGCAGGCGCAGAAGATGATGCGTCAGCTGCGCCGCGGCGGCGGCATGCCGGGGATGCCGGGTATGCCCGGCGGAGGCGGTGGGGGCGCCAAGCGCAAGGCGCCGCCGAAGGCCAAGGGCAAGAGCGGCAACCCCGCCAAGCGCGCCCAGCAGGCCAAGGCGATCGAGGCCAAGCGCGCCCAGGCGCGCCAGAACGCCTATGGCGCCGCGTTCGAGCAGCAGCAGTCGCCCGCCGGGAGCGCCTTCGGCGGCGGCCAGGGCGGTCAGGGTGGTCAGGGTGGTCAGGGCGGCCAGGGAGCCGGTGTCGACGCCCAGCAGGCCGCCGAGCTGCTGAAGAACATGGACCCGACGAAGCTCCCGAAGGGCTTCGACAAGTTCTTGAAATAGCCCCTCACCCCCACCCCCCAACTCGGCCGAAGGCTGCCCTTTCGGTCGAGGGCTAGGACTGTAGTAGGAGCCCTCGACCGAAAGGGCAGCCTTCGGCCGTGTGATGAGAGGGCCGGAGGCGGGCGGGGGCTCGACGGGCACGGGTCGAAATGCCCGATTAGCCTGGGGCGGACGCCGAGGTGAGGGAGGCCGCCATGTACACGGTCGAGCGCACGACGAAGGCCACGCCGGACGAGGTCTGGGACGTGCTGGCCAACGGCTGGCTGTTCACGGCCTGGGTCGTGGGCGCCTCGCGGATGCGGGCGGTGGAACCCCAGTGGCCCGCCGTCGGCGCCAAGGTGCACCATTCGGTCGGTGGCTGGCCCGCCGTGCTCGACGACGAAACCCAGGTCGCCGTCAGCGAACCCGGCGAGCGGCTCGTGCTCGAGGCCCGGATCCGCCCCCTCGGGCAGGCCCGCGTCGAGCTGACGCTGACCCCGACCGGGCAGGGCACCCGGGTACGCATGCGCGAGGACTTCTTCCGCGGCCCGGGCAAGCTGGTGCCCGTCCCGGTGCGCCAGGGCGCCATGTGGATCCGCAACCGCGAGGCCCTCAACCGGCTCGTCTACCTTGCCGAGCGCCGCACCAGCCCCGGCCCGAGCCCGACCCCGCGCCCGACCCCGCGCGCCCACCGGGAGAGTCTGAGGAGCTGAGATGCGCACAGTCGACGCCGTCGTCGTCGGAGCCGGTCACCACGGCCTCGTCGCCGCCGCGACCCTGGCCGACGCGGGCTGGGACGTCGTCGTGCTCGAGGCGCGCGACGAGGTCGGCGGCGCCGTCTCCTCACGCACGGTCGAGGATTTCGTGCTCGACGAATTCAGCGCCTGCCACCCCCTGGCCCGCTCGTCGCCGGTGTTGCGCGGCCTCGACCTCGAGTCGCACGGGCTGGCGTGGGCGCACGCGCCGCGGCCGCTGGCCCACCTCGCGCACCCCGACCGGCCCGCCGCCGTCATCGAGGACGACCCGTACGCCACCGCCGCCCGCCTCGCCGAGGACCACCCCCGCGACGGCGACACGTGGCTCGCGCTCGTCGAGCACTACCGGCGCATCCGCGATCCGCTGCTCGCGGCGCTGCTGACCCGCTGGCCCCCGCTGGCGCCCGCGGCGAGGCTGGTGCGGGCCGCCGGCCCGGCGTCGATGCCCGACCTCGCCCGCTTCCTCCTGCTGCCGGTCACGCGCATGGGGGAGGAGTTGTTCGAGGGGCAGGCCGGCCGAGACCTGTTGGCGGGCAACGCGATGCACTCCGACGTGCCCCCCACCGCCCCGGTCAGCGGGGTGTTCGGCTGGCTCATGACGATGCTCGCGCAGGACGTCGGCTTCCCCTCGCCCGTCGGCGGCACCCGGCAGCTCGCCCTCGCCCTGCGTTCGCGGGCCCAGGCCGCCGGGGCCGACGTGCGCACCGGCACCCCGGTGGTCTCGATCGAGCCGGGCCGCGGCCGCGGAGCCCTCGTGCACACCGTCTCCGGCGAGACGATCCGGGCCCGCCGCGCGGTGCTCGCCGACGTCAGCGCCCCCGCCCTCTACGGGCGCCTCCTCCCGGAGGCGCTGGTGCCCGACGGAATCCGTCGCCGCCTGCACGAATTCCTCTGGGACCTGCCGACGCTCAAGCTCAACTACCGCCTGAGCGGGCCGATGCCGTGGAGCGACGAGGCGGCCCGCGGCGCGGGCGTGCTGCACCTCGGGCACTCCTGGCGCGGGCTCGTGCAGTGGTCCGCCGCGCTCGAGGCGGGCGAGCTGCCGCGCGTGCCGTTCAGCCTCGTCGGCCAGATGAGCACGATCGACCCGTCGCGCTCGCCGGCGGGAACGCAGGCTCTGTGGCTGTACACGCACCCGCCGCGCGGGCACACCGACTCCCGATCGACCCTCGAGCTGACCCGCCGAAGCGAGGCGACGTTCGACGAATACGCCCCCGGCTGGCGCGATCTCGTGCTCGACCGGTGGGTGCAGAGCCCGACCGACCTGGAGGCCGACAACGCGAATCTCGGCGAGGGCGCGGTCGGCGGCGGCACCCAGCAGCTCTTCCAGCAGGCGCTGTGGCGTCCGTTCACCTCCCTCGGCGGTCCGCGCACCGCGATCCCGGGCGTGTACCTGGCGAGCGCCGCCATCCACCCCGGAGGCGGTGTGCACGGCGGCTGCGGGTACGTCGCCGCGCGCGCGGCGCTGGCCGACGCCGCGTGGTGGGGGCGGCCCTACGGCGCCGCGCATCGGCGTGCGCTGCGGGGCCTGTACGCCCGGCCCGACTGGCTGGGCCGGCCCGAGCGCAACCGCTCGGAGTCGGCGGGGCGATCGGCGCAGTCCGCCGCCCTACTCTGACCTTCGTGACGAATGCGGTCGATACCGAGCCCGACGCGGATCAGGCTCCACCCGAACTGAGCCGGCACGCCCGGAACGCGGCGTTCTCGCTCATCGCGGGCGGCATGTTCCTGTCGGCCCTCGACGGCACGATCGTCTCGACGGCGCTGCCGACGATCGTCGGCGACCTCGGTGGCGCCGAGCACATGTCGTGGGTGGTGACGGCCTACCTGCTGACGCAGACGATCGCGACGGTGCTCGGCGGCAAGTTCGGCGACCTCTTCGGGCGCAAGCTCGTCTTCATCCTCAGCATCGTCGTCTTCACGGCCGCGAGCGCGCTGGCGGGTCAGGCGAACTCGATGGTGTGGCTGATCGGCGCGCGGGCGCTGCAGGGCATCGGGGGCGGCGGCCTCGTCGTCACGGCGACGGCGATGATCGCCGACGTCATCCCGCTGCGCCAGCGCGGCACCTATCAGGGCGCGATGGGCGCTGTCTTCGGGGTGACGACCGTCATCGGGCCGCTGCTCGGCGGCTTCTTCACCGACAACCTGTCCTGGCGGTGGGTCTTCTACATCAACGTGCCGGTGGCGCTGGTCATCATCGCGTTCGCGCTGCGGATCCTGCCGTCGGTCGAGTCGCGCAACCGCCCGGTCATCGACTATCCGGGCATCGTGCTGGTCTCCCTCGGCGCGAGCGGCCTCATTCTCGCGACGAGCTGGGGCGGCACCCAGTACCCGTGGGCGTCGCTGCAGATCATCGGCCTGTTCGTCGGCTCGGTGCTCGCGCTCGTCGCGTTCTGCTGGTCGCAGACCCGCGCCGCCGAGCCCGTGCTGCCGATGCGGCTGTTCCGCGGCAACGTCTTCTCCGTCAGCGCCGTGCTCTCGTTCATCGTCGGGTTCGCGCTCATGGGCTGCATGACGTTCCTGCCGACGTATCTGCAGTACTGCCAGGGCATGTCGGCGACCACCTCGGGTCTGCGGATGCTGCCGATGGTCGTCGGGCTGCTCATCGCCTCGACCAGCGCCGGCACGGTCGTCAGCCGCACCGGCCGGTACAAGCCGTTCCCCGTGGCGGGCGCGATCGTCATGGGCGTGGGCATGGTGCTGCTCTCCCGGATGGATGAGTACTCCACCGTCTGGCAGACCTCGCTGGCCATGTTCGTGCTCGGCGTCGGCATCGGCCTGGGCATGCAGGTGCTGACGATCATCGTGCAGAACACCGTCTCCTACGCCGACCTCGGCGTCGCCACCTCCGGCGTGACGTTCTTCCGGGCGATGGGGCAGTCGTTCGGCGCGGCGGTCTTCGGCACGATCTACGCCAACGGGCTGAGCGCCCATCTGCCGGGGGCGATCGCGGAGTCGGGGGCCGCGCCGACGCTGGTCGACACCCCCGAGGGCGTGCACTCCCTGCCCGCCGGCCAGCAGGAGATCATCGTGCACGCCTACGCGCAGACCCTGCAGACGGTCTTCGGCTACACCGTTCCCGTCGCCGTCGTCGCCCTCCTCGTCGCGCTCGCGCTCAAGCAGGTGCCGATGCGCGGGATCTCCCGGCCGGAGGCGAGCGAGCTGGGCAAGGGCTTCGGCATGCCCGACCACCGCAGCTGCGCCGAGCACCTCGAGGAGGTCGCGGCCCGCATCGCGCGCGACCGGCTCCCCGCGGCGTTCCCCGGCATCCTCGCCGGGTCGGCCAGCGGCCTGGACACCGTGCAGGCCTGGGCCACCCGGCAGGTCGCCATCGGGCAGTACCGGGCCCGCACGTTCGCGCGGCCGGAGGACATCGCCGCGCGCCACCGCATCCCGCTGGCCGTCATCCGCCCCGCCCTCGACGAGGCCGCCGAGGCCGGGCTCATCGAGGAGCACCCGGAGGGGCTGGTGCTCACCCAGGCCGGGTTCAGCGCGTTCCGCACGCTCTCCGGCGAGGTCGTCGAGTGGCTGCGCGCCGAGCTGGAGATGGAGGGCGAGCTCGACCCGGAGGCGGGCCAGGGCCTGCGGCTCGTCGCCCGCAAGCTCGTGCTCGACGAGGACATCGTGCAGGGTCGGCACCGGGCCGCGACGCCGGAGGTCGGGCCGGGCGGGCCCGTCGGGCCGGGCGGCGCGCGGCCGGCTATCGATCCGGGCGGTCCGGGTGCTCAGGGCGGTCCGGGTGGTCCGGCTGATCCGGCCAGTCGGTGATGACGGCCTCGACGGCGCCGACCTCGGCGGCGATGTCGGCGGCGTCGCGTGGCTCGGTCACCGGGTGGGCCAGGATGTGCGCGAGCGGCTCGCGGGCGGCGGCGAACTGGTCGCGGGCTCCGCGGGTGTCGGGGTTCCACGCGGCGCCGAGCACGAGATAGCCGAGGTCGGTCAGCGACCGCTGCATCGCGTGGTAATCGGCCACTCGGTCTCCGGCGTCGGCCTGCACGCGGTGGGCGACGTCGTCGGTCTCCAGAAGGTCGGAGTAGAGCCGGCGGCGGTGCTCGCGCGCCGCCCGGGTCTCCACCTGGCCGCCAGCGAGGTCGGCGAGCACGTGGTCGAGGCCGCGCACGACGCGCCGGCCGTGGGCGCGCAGCGGCAGCTCGGGGCGGCGCCGGCCGCTGCACCACAGCACGAGGAGAGCGCTGGCGACGCCGATGAGCGTGTCGAGGGCGCGGTCGGCCGCGAGCGTCACCTGGGTGCTGTGGCTCGCGTGCGCCGAGATCGTCAGCGCCAGTGGCGTGATCGCGATGACCGCGTATCCGTAGTTGCGCACGATGATCATCTCGACAACGAACTGCAGCCCGGCGACGAGCGCGACGACCGTCACCGGCCCGGGATCGGCGACGCCGATCGCCGCGAACAGCGCGAGCCCCAGCAGCGTGCCGACGAAGCGCTGCAGCCCGCGCACGGTCTGGCCGCGGCGCGTGCCGCCCTGGTGCAACACGAGCGTGGCGGTCGCGGCCGCCCAGTACGGGTGGTCGTTGTTCACCAACATCGCCGCCGCGGAGCCGAGCAGCGTTGCGGCGGCGACGCGCCCGGCGACGAGGCGGGTCTCGCTGCCGGGTTCGAGCGCGCGCCGCAGCGTGAAGCTCGCGGCCGGCCGGCCCAGCGAGGTGTCCCGGATCTGTTCGCGCTCGACGCGCCCCGCCCGCGCCCGGTCGGTCGGCGCCTGCGGCGCGGTCACCTCGAGCAGGTCGGTGGCCGTCTCGTTGACCGGCGCCGACTCCCACGGGCGCGGTGAGATGCCGAGGCGGGCGCCGGTGAGCCGGGCGGTCACCGCGATGTAGCGCTCCTGCGCGGCCCACAGCCGGTCGGTCCAGCGAGGCGCGGACCCGCCGTCGGTCACCACCGTCCAGGCCCGGTGCAGGGCGGCGGAGGCGGTGCGGCGCACCTCGTCGAGGGAGTCGGGGTCGTGCGCCTCCTCGAAGCGGGTGATCGCCCGGTCGGCGGCCTCGACGGCCTGGCGCTGCGGGCCCTGCGGGTCGAGCACGACGTCGCTCATGCCGATCGCGGTGGCGACGACCGCGCCGAGCGTCACCAGCGCGACGATGTGCCCCGGCGAGGTGCCGTGGGAGGCGGCCAGGCCGGCGACCCCGTGGACGAGCACGAAGAACAGTGCGCCCGGCGGGCCGAGTCGCAGCGCCTGGCACAGCAGCGCCGCGACGCCGCCGGTCAGGGCCATGGCCGGCACGTCGATCCAGCCGAGCGGGGCGGTGAAGGCGCCGATCGCCGCGGTGGCGACCAGGCCGACTCCGACGGCGAGCATGAGGCGCAGCCGCCAGCGGGCCGCGGTCGTCGGGCCGTAGAGCACGGTGAACGCGCCGAGCGAGGCGAGGGCTCCGGCCGACAGGGAGCCGGTCAGCGCGAGCCCGCCGCCGAGGGTGAGCGCCATCGCCGCCGCGGCCTTGATCGCGATCTTCAACCGTGGTGGAGACGGCGCCAGCCTCAGGGCCGAGCGGACGTCGGTGCGGGACACGCTCACGGGGAGCCAGTGTCGCAGCCCGCTCGTGCCCGTCGCGGTCCCGGGACGAGTGACGTTCGCACACACCTGCGGCGGTGACCGCTCGCGAGAGGTCACCGCGCGAGCCGATCGTGTTGCTGCAGCTCAGGGCCTGCGTCACGAGCGGGGGAGGGCGATTGACCTCTCGACGCGCGTCGAGAGGTCAATCCATGCCTTTCCCTTGCGGAAACAGAAAACCACGGCTAGTCTTTCCGTCATGGAAAGCAACCGTCAGGTCCACGAACCCTACGACGCCCGCTCGGCCCTCGCCGACGCCCAGGACGCCGCCGACCGCGCCGGCCGCCGGGTGCGCTCGCCGCGCGGCTACTACCTCGCGCACGGTCTGGCCGCCGCGCTGCTGGTGCTGGGCGGCACCGTCGCTCCGCGCCCCTGGGACCTCATCGCGCTGGTCACCGCCGCGCTGTCGATGGGGTTGCTCATGTGGTGGTACCAGCGCAGCACCGGCGTCTGGGTGACGATCGCGCGGGCCCACGGCGCCGCTCGGTGGATCTGGTTCGGCTACGGCGTGCTCTTCGTCGTACTCGTGCTCGGGGCGATCGCCCTCACCGACGCCGGGCACACGTGGGTCGGCTGGCCGGCCGCCGCCCTGGCCCTGCTCGCCTCGCTGGTCGTGGGGCACTTCCTCGAGCCGCGGTTGCCGTTGGCCCACCGCCTCCGGGAGTTCGGCGACGACCCCGAGGCGGGTCGACGATGAGAGGTGGGGCCGAGCCGCGGTTCGACGAGACGATCCACGCCCCGCACCGGCTGCGGATCTGCGCGATGCTCTCGGCGGTCGACCGCATGGAGTTCGGCGCGCTGCGCGACGAACTCGACATCGCCGACTCCGTGCTCAGCAAGCAGCTCAAGGTGCTGACGACCGCCGGGTACGTCACGCTCGACAAGCCGCAGGGGCTGGGCGGCAAGGTGCGCACATGGGCGAGCCTGACCGGCTCCGGGCGCCGCGCCCTGCAGGGGCACCTGGCCGAGCTGCGCCGCCTCAGCGAGGCCGCCGGGCTGCCGGGCTAGCGGACCCGCTCTGCCGATCGGGCGATACAGCGCCCGATCGGCAGAGCGCTCAGACCGCCTCCCGCTCGAGGGCGTCGAGGGCGGCGCACGCCTGGACGTAACGCAGGGCGATGAGCTCGACGAGCCCGGGGTGGGTGGCCATGGGGTCGGTGAGCAGGTCGGTGCCGGAGCCGGCGAGGCGGGACAGGAAGTAGCCCTCGCCGATGAGGTAGGAGGCGACGACGACCCGGCCGGTCGTGCAGGAGCGCCACGCGCGGGCGGCCGCGACGGCGTGCTCGACGCGCGGGGTGGCGGCGGCCCCGTACCCGACCCCGACCCGGCCGGGCCAGCGCCGCGCCAACAGCGACGCGACGGCCTCGGTGTCGCGGGCCGAGCTGGCGCGCGAGGAGCCGGCGGCGGCGAGCACGACCGCGTCCCCGGGCTGCGCGCCCGCCTCCCAGAGCCGGTCGGCGAGGATGTCGGCGAGGATCGGGTGCGGTCCGAGCGGCCCGGAGGCGGCCGCGTTGGGGTGCGGCGCGACGGCGCCACGCACGTCGACCTCCACGTGGTAGCCGAGGCTCAGCAGCAGCGGCACGACCGCCACCCGGCGGCCGGTGCGGGCGTGCCGGGTCACGACGTCGCCGACGTGCGGCGCCTGCACGTCGATGTAGGCGATGTCGACGTCGACCCCGGGGAGCCGGGCGGCCACCGCCGCGCGGATCGCGAGGCTGGTGGCCCGCCCGGCCTTGTCGCGAGTCCCATGCGCGACAAGAACGAGGTCGGTGGGGGAGCCGGTGTCCAGAGACAGCCGCTCCAGCTGCCCGAGATCGGGGTGCGGCTTGCCGGCGCGGCGTGACGAGCGGGTCATGACGCTCCCTTCTCGGGGTCTACGGGCGGAACGGGTCACGGGGGCGGAGCGGGGGGTCACTGCGGCGACACGTCGAGGCGGTAGCCCCGCTTGATGACGGTCTGCACGATGCCGCGCAGCCCCGGGGCCTCGCGCAACCGGGCGACGGCCATCTCGGCGGTGTGCGGGTTGGTGCTGCCGCCGGGCAGCTCGGCGAGGATCGCGGCGCGCGTCACCACCGACCCTTCGGCCTGCGCGAGCAGCCGCAGCACGGTCAGGCTCGCGGGAGTCAGCGGCAGCGGGCTGCCGTCGAGGTGGGCGGCGCGCGCCCGCACGACGAGCGTGCCGGCCGGGGTCGTCACGCGCGCCGCGGCCCGTGTCGACAGGGCCTTGACGAGTTCGCGCACGAGCGCCCCGAGGCGGAACCGGTCGGGCACGAGCGGGTCGATGCCCGCCTCCCGCAGCGGCCCCGCGGTGACCGGGCCGACGGTCGCGGCGAGCACGTCGCCGGACGGGCCGCACGCGGCGACGACGTCGGCGAGGCGGCCGCGCGCGCGGGCCTGCGCGAGAAACTCCGCGGCCATCGGCGCCGAGGTGAACACGACGGCCTCGACCTCGCGGTCGGCGACGAGGTCGACGCCGCGGGCCACCGCCTCGGGGTCGGGGCTGGGGCCCACGCGGTAGACGACGACCGGGGTGACCCGGGCGCCGCCGCGCGCGAACAGCCCGTCGAGGCCGTCGTCGCCGGAGCCGTGGTGCTGCACCGCGACGTGGAGGCCGTCGACGCCGCGGGCCGTGAGGTACTCGCCGACCTCGGCCGCCGTCTCCGACTCCGCGGTCCACTCGGCGCTCAGCCCGGCCTGCAGGATGGCGCCCTTGGCCTTCGGGCCGCGCGCGAGGATGCGGGTGCCGCCGAGGGCGGCGAGCAGGTCGCGGGCCAGGCCCGCCGCGTCCGCGGCCTCGATCCAGCCGCGGAAACCGATCCCGGTCGTCACGACGAGCACGTCGGGCGGGTCGGCGATGAGGGCCTGGGTCGCGGCGAGCAGCCGCTCGTCGTCGGCGTGGGGGATCGTCGAGAGCACGGGCGCATTGATGATGGTGGCTCCGCGCCGCTCGAGCGCCGACCCGAGCTCCGCGGCCCGGCGCTGCGAGGTGAGCAGCACTCGAAGGCCTCCGAGCTGATCACGCATGTGTCGCCTAACCTGTCGTCGCGGTCGCCGGGGAGTGCGCCCCGGCGCTGTCGTGCCCGGCGCGCGGCGACGTGGCGACGAGCACCCGCCCCGCGCGCACGAGCACGTCCCAGGTTGGCAGCACGACCGCGGGGTCGCTCAGGCAGGCTCCGGTGCGAACGTCGTACGCCTGCTTGTACATCGGAGACTGCAGCGTCGGCACGTCACGCCCGTCCACCGTCGCCGAGCCGACGATGCCGCGCGACATGACGTTGGCGTCGCTGAACGGGTCGTGCTGGGCCAGCGCGTACACGCTGTCGTCGAGCAGCCGCACGAGCGCGATCTGCACGCCGCCGACGAGGGCGGCCGCGGCCCGCTCGGGCAGCAGATCGCTCAGGGCGCAGATGTCCTCGAAGTCGGGCATGACGTCGTCCACGGGGTTCTCCATCGTCGAGGCGGAGGCGGGGGTGGCCACAGACGGGGCGGTGCTCACGAGCGCACCTCGATGCGGGTGCCGAGCGCGACCGGGCCGGCCGGGGCACCGGC
>JBDIAM010000108.1:0-10386 GCA_039812445.1 Piscicoccus intestinalis
TCGGAGGCATGCCGACGTGCTCACGAGCAAGGGCTCAGGGGGCCGTGCCACGTGTCGATCGGCGCGGATGCCCGGCTCGGGTTCGGTGTTCTCGCCTCGCCGCAACCGACGACTCCCGGCCGACCCTCTAAACCTGGCGCGAGTCAGGCCTGATTGCCACCTTCAGGTCGAATAGGCGTGACCTGCCGCAACAAGTACGGCCACGGGTTCTCCATGGCCTCCCGCACCTACCGGCTCTGGTAACCGGGACGAGCTACGCGCGGGCGACGCTCATGCCCGATTCGAGGCGGGCCAGGTGCAGGGCGAGATACACGACCTCGTCGTCGGAGACGGGGCGGTCCAGGCGCATCTCCAGCAGCGCGCGCAGCCGCTGGGCCAGGTGATACGCGCCGGGGCTCTGCGCTCGCAGCACGGAGCCGACGGCGCCGACCTTGTTGTCGAGCTGCGTGTCGGTGCGCGCCCGGGCGAAGAAGTAGCGCAGGTGCGCGGCGAAGCGGGCGGCGTCGATGGAGGCGGGGTCGAATCGGTCTCCGTACGCCCGCGCGAGCGTGTCGAAGATCTGCCCGATGAGCGCCGACTGCACGAACGTCTCGGCCATGCTCGCGCTGCCGGTCACCGCGTGGAACAGGTGCATGGCCAGGGCGATCGCCTCGCCCTGCGGCAGGTCGAGGCCGAGGCGCTCGTTGAGCCCGGCCAGCAGCCGCTCGGCCATCGTCAGCTCCTGCGGGTGCAGGTGCGCCACCTCCGCGCGCAGGGGGTAGACCATCGTCTCGCCGCGCGCGACCCGTTCGATGGCCTGATGCACGTGGTCCGCGACGGCGACCACGGCCAGCGGCGGCACGGTCGCGCCGAGTTCGCGAACCGCCTCCGAGAACAGCTCCTCGACGAGCCGCAGCCGCTCGAGCGGGATGTCCGCGAGCACCTGCGCCACGGACATCGGGTTGTCGGCCGGCACGAACCGGCGCGTGATGAGTTCCTCGCGCACCGCCGACCCCCGGCGGGCCCGGAACCCCAAGCCGCGCCCGATGAGCACGACCTCCCGGCCGAGCTCGTCGCGGGCGAGCACCACGTTGTTGTTGAAGACCCGCAGGATCTGCATCGTGGCCTCCTCTCCCTCGAACGGCCCGGCCGGGCGGGTGTGCGTGCGGCGCTCAGTCGAGCGCGGCGCCGTTGCTCTCGATGACGCGGCGGTAGTAGTCGAACGACTTCTTCTTGTACCGCTCCAGTGAGCCGGTGCCGTCGTCGTTGCGGTCGACGTAGATGAACCCGTACCGCTTGCTCAGCTGCGCCGTCGAGGCGCTGACGACGTCGATCGGGCCCCACCACGTGTAGCCGAGCAGGTCGACGCCGTCGCGCACCGCCTCCCGCGCCTGGATGAGGTGCTCGCGCAGGTAGTCGATGCGGTAGTCGTCGACGACGGTCTGCACGCCGTCGACCTCGACGAGCTCGTCCTTCGCCCCGAGCCCGTTCTCGACGATGAACAGCGGTTTGCCCCACCGCTGCCAGTAGTCGTTGAGCACGATTCGCAAGCCGACGGGGTCGATCTGCCAGCCCCACTCGCTGGACTCCAGGGTGGGGTTGGGTACGCCGCCGAGAATGTTGCCCGCGCCCGCGGGGACCGTGGGGTCGACCGTCTGGCACAGGCTCATGTAGTAGCTGAATGACACAAAGTCGACCGTGTTCTTCAGCGTCTCGCGGTCGGAGTCGGTGATGTCCAGCTGCACGCCCTGCTCCGCCAACGAGCGCATGAGGTAGCCGGGGTACTCGCCGCGGCAGTGCACGTCGCCGAACGCGTAGTTCGCCTCCTCGAAGTGCTTGGCCGCGAGCACGTCGCGCGGGTCAGGGGTGAGCGGGTAGGCCGGGGTGGCGATGATCATGCAGCCGACCTTGAGCTCGGGGTCGATGTCGTGCGCGATCTTCGTCACCGACGCCGACGCGACGAGCTCGTGGTGGATCGCCTGGTAGAGGTCCTGCGCGCTCAGCTCGTCCTTGGGCGTCCAGATGCCGCCGGCCATGAGCGGCTCGTGCAGCACGGCGTTGATCTCGTTGAACGTCAGCCAGTGCTTCACGCGGGAGCCGTACCGCTCGAAGAGCGTGCGGGCGTAGCGCTCGTAGAAGCCGATCATCCGCCGGTCGACCCAGCCGTCGTAGGTCTTGGCCAGGTGCAGCGGGGTCTCGTAGTGGCTGATCGTCACCAGCGGCGTGATGCCGTGCTTCTCGCACTCGTCGAGCACCCGGTCGTAGAACGCCAGGCCCGCCTCGTTGGGCTCCTCCTCGTCGCCGCGCGGGAAGACGCGACTCCACGCGATCGAGAAGCGGAACACCGAGAAGCCGAGCTCGGCGAACAGCGCGATGTCGTCGGCGTACCGGTGGTAGAAGTCGATGCCCTCGAGCTTGAGGTTGTCCGGCGTCGGCTCCTGCGTGGGCGGGGCCGTGATGCCGTGCGGCATGACGTCCTGGATCGACGGCAGCTTGCCGTCGGCCAGGTAGGCGCCCTCGAGCTGATTGGCGGCCGTCGCGCCACCCCAGAGGAATCCGTCGGGGAACGTGGCGGGGAAGGTGGTCATGACAGCTCCTCGTCGAGCGCCGCGCCGTTGCTTTCGATGACGCGCCGGTAGTAGTCGAACGACTTCTTCTTGTACCGCTCCAGTGATCCGGACCCGTCGTCGTTGCGGTCGACGTACACGAACCCGTACCGCTTGCTCAGCTGCGCGGTTCCCGCAGAGACGACGTCGATCGGCCCCCACCAGGTGTAGCCCCACAGGTCGACGCCGTCCTCGACGGCCTCGCGCACGGCGCGCAGGTGGTTGCGCAGGTACTCGATGCGGTAGTCGTCGACGACGGTCTTGACGCCGTCGACCTCCACGAGCTCGTCCTTGGCCCCGAGGCCGTTCTCGACGATGAACAGCGGCTTGCCCCACCGCTCGTAGTAGTCGTTGAGCACGATCCGCAGGCCCATCGGGTCGAGGGCCCAGCCCCACGCGGTCTTCTCCAGCGTCGGGTTCGGCACGCCGCCGAGCACGTTGCCCTCGCCGCGGATCTGCTTGGCCGGGTCGGCCGTCGCCGCGACGCTCATGTAGTAGCTGAACGACACAAAGTCGACGGTGTTCTTGAGGATCTCCCGATCGGAGTCGGTGATGTCGAGTTCGACGCCCTCCTCCCGGAACATCCGCAGCAGGTAGCCCGGGTACTCGCCGCGGCAGTGGATGTCGCCGAAGGCGTAGTTCTCGTGCTCGATCCGCTTGGCCTCCCACACGTCCGCCGGGTCGGGCGAGAGCGGGTAGACCGGCATCGACAGGATCATGCAGCCGATCTTGAACTCCGGGTCCAGCTCGTGAGCCATCTTCGTCACCGACGCCGACGCGACCAGTTCGTGGTGGATCGCCTGGTACAGCTGCGAGGTCGACAGCTCCTCCCGGGGCGTCCAGATGCCGCCGGCCATGAGCGGCGCCATCGTGATCGCGTTGATCTCGTTGAACGTCAGCCAGTGCTTGACCCGGTCGCCGAAGCGCTCGAAGAGCGTGCGGGCGTACCGCTCGTAGAAGCCGATCAGCCTCCGGTCGCGCCAGCCGTCGTACGTCTTGGCCAGGTGCAGCGGAGTCTCGTAGTGGCTGATCGTCACCAGCGGCGTCATCCCGTTGGCGACGATCGCGTCGATGAGGCGGTCGTAGTAGGCCAGGCCGGCCTCGTTCGGGGACTCCTCGTCGCCGCGCGGGAAGATCCGGCTCCAGGCGATCGAGATGCGAAAGACGCTGAATCCCATCTCGGCCATGAGGGCCAGGTCGCTCTCGAAACGGTGGTAGAAGTCGATGCCCTCGAGCTTGAGGTTGTCCGGGGTCGGCTCGTCGGTGGGCGGCTGGAGGCCGCCCTTGGGCAGCACGTCCTGGATCGACGGCAGCTTGCCGTCCTCGAGGTAGGCGCCCTCGAGCTGGTTGGCGGCGACGGCGCCGCCGAACAGGAAGCCGTCGGGGAACGTGCGGGCAGTGGACTGGATGGTCACTGTTCTCCTTAGCTGGTCGATGGGGTTCAGGTGGTGACGACGATCGCGGGCTCGCCGTGGGCGACGTCCGCGGCGGCGACGGGGCTGATCGACCGCTGCTTGGCTGTGTTGGTGACGATGACGACGGTGGTGCGCGGGTGGCCGGCCGCGTCGATGGCCGCAAGGTCGACCTCGGCGAGCACCTGACCCACCTCGACCCGGTCGCCCTTGGCGACCTTTGGCGTGAAGCCTTCGCCGTTCATGCTCACGGTGTCGAGGCCGACGTGCACGAGCACCTCGATCCCTTCGTCGGTGCGGATCCCGTAAGCGTGACCGCTCTTCATGGCGACCACGATCTTGCCGGAGACGGGGGCGTACACGGTGCCGTCGGTTGGCTCGACCCCGATGCCGGCGCCCATCGCGCCGCCGGAGAACACGGGGTCTGGCACATCGGCCAGCGGGATGAGGCGCCCGGTCATCGGCGAGGCGATCGTGACCTCGACGCCCGCGTTCGGGTCCACGGCACCGGCCGTCGTGCCCGCGGCAGCGGCGGAGGTGGCCGCGACGGTCGCGCCGGAGGTGGCTGCGACGTTGGCGCCGGTGGCGATCGCGGTGGCGGCGACGGCCTCGGCCTCCACGGCCTTGCCCTCGTCGGCGGTCGGCAGGTTGTCCTTGACACCGAACAGGTAGGTCAGTACGAACGCGACAACCACGGAGATGGCGACGCCGATGAAGAACAGGACGAGGTTCGGGGTGTCGAGGTAGGCGGGGATCCCGATGAGGGAGGGGAAGACGAAGGCGTTCGTGCGGGCTCCGGCCAGGCCAGCGAGGACGCCGCCGACGGCGCCACCGACGATGCCGAAGTAGAACGGGTACTTGCGGGGCAGGTTGACGCCGTAGATCGCGGGCTCGGTGATGCCGGCGAGGAAGCCGGACAGGGCCGAGGGGCCGGCGAGCTTCTTCGTGTCGGGGTCCTTGGTGCGCAGCATGACCGCGAGGGTCGCCGCCGCCTGGGCGAGCACGGCGCCGAGCACCGGGCCAGCGAGGATCGAGTGACCCTGCGAGAGCTGAAGCAGCATGATGGGCACGAGCCCCCAGTGCAGACCGAACATGACGAACACCTGCCACAGGCCGCCCATGATGGCGCCCGCCGCCCACGGGGCGACGACGAACAGCCAGTCGACTCCGCCGGCGATGCCGTTGGCGGCAAGGGTGGTGACCGGGCCGATGGTCAGGAGCACCAGCGGCACCATGACGAGCATGGCGACGAGCGGGGTCGTGAAGTTGCGGATCGCACCCGGCAGGTACTTGTTGAGGAAGCGCTCCAGGTAGCCCTGCACCCAGACGGCGACGACGATCGGAATGACCGAGCTGACGTAGCTCATCATGACCAGCGGGATGCCGAAGAAGTCGAGCGGCCCGGGCGCGTCGTTGAGGCCGATGATGTCTGGGTAGACCAGGGCGCCGCCGATGGCGACGGCGGTGTACTGGTTGGCGCCGAACCGCTTGGCGGCGGTGAAGGCCAGCAGGATCGGCAGGAAGTTGATGAGGGAGTCGGAGGCGGCGTTGAGCACGATGTAGCCGGTCGTCTCGGCGTTCAGCCACCCGAGCGTGACGAACAGCTGCAGGAACGCCTTGAACAGACCTGCTCCGGCCAGCGGCCACAGGATGGGCTGGAAGATCGAGCTGACGAGCGCGATGAACCGGTCGATGATGTTGCCCTTCGGGCCGTCGTCGTCCTCGGCCTGGGCGGCGGCGTCACCGCCTCCGATGAGCTGGTTCAACTCGGCGTACACGAGGGGCACGTCGTTGCCGATGACTACCTGGTACTGGCCGCCGGCCTGCACGACGGTCATCACGCCGTCGAGCGCCTTGACCCCGTCGGTGTTCGCCTTGCCCTCGTCGCGCAGCACCATTCGCAGCCGTGTCGCGCAGTGTGTCGCCGACCTGATGTTCTCCTTGCCCCCGACGCCATCCACGATGTCGCCGGCGAGGCCGCGGAAGTCCACCGCCATCGAATCCTCCTCGATTCGTATGCGCTTCTTCGCTGCACCCGTGCCCCGGGCACGAAAAAAGACCCGGGACACCACACGGTCCCAGGTCTTGCCTCCGCGAAGAGTCACAATCCTGTCGAGCTGCTCAGCTCGTGTCCGAACCTAGTCGAACCCGGCGCGCCACGGCAAGGATTCGGCCCGGTCGGTTCCGGGTCGACCGTGCTGGGGCGATCCGGACATGTCACAACGTGATGTCCAGGTACCGGTCGAGATCGAGGGTGGCGCGGGCCCCCAGGTCATCGCGGTGGCGCGCCAGCCAGGTCTGCGCGTGCTCCCAGCCGAGATCGTGCAGCTGCGTCACGGAACTCAGCGTCACGGCCGCCTTCGTGGCCGGGCTGAGCTCGCCGAGGTCGTTACCGCCGTCGATGCAGTGCAACCGCAGGTTCGCGACGCGCGCCAGGCCGTCGGCGCTGTCCGCGAGCCGGCGCAGGCCGTCCGCGTCCGAGCCCGGCGCCACGGGAGTCGGTGCCGGGCCGGCGGTCTGCAGGAGCCGCCGCATGAGCGCCAGCGTCCGCAGGTCCTTCAGGAGCGTGGCGTTGAAGACGATCTCGTTCATCCGGTCGAGAATCTCCGTCGCCGTCCGCGGCTCGCGCGGGCGCTGCGCCGGGTTGATCTGCACGATCAGCACGTCGTCGGCGACCGTCTTCGCGACGAGGGGCAGCAGGGCCGGGTTGCCGGCGTACCCGCCGTCCCAGTAGGGCTGGCCGTCGATGTGCACCGCCTGGAAGAGCGTCGGCAGGCACCCGGAGGCGAGCACGACGTCGATCGTCGTCTCGTGGCAGCCGAAGAGCCGCAGCCGCCCGGTGCGCACCTCGGTGGCGGCGATGAACAGCTGGAGCTGCGTGCAGTTGCGCACCGCGTCGAAGTCGATGGTCTCGGCCAGGATGTAGCGCAGCGGGTTGAGGTCCCAGGGGTTGGATTCGTACGGCGACACCGCCGCCGACCACGCGGCGTTCCAGACGAGAGCGGCCTGTTGCGGCCAGCTCGACACCGGCCCGAGCGTCGCGAGCCAGGCGCGTTGCCAGGCCTGGGCGGCGCGGGCCCACGGCTCCAGCGGGGTGCCGCTGGTCAACGCCACGCCCGGCTCGGCGAGCCAGGAGCCCAGGCGGCCCACCGTCTCCCAGACGCGCCGCAGGCCGGCCCGCGCCTCCTCGCGCCCGCCGGAGTTGAGCCCGGCGGCGAGGGCGGCCGCGTTGACGGCCCCGGCGCTCGTGCCGCTGATCCCGTCGAAGCGAATGTGCTCCTCGAGCAGGAGCCGGTCCAGCACGCCCCACGTGAACGCGCCGTGCGCCCCGCCGCCCTGCAGGGCCACATCGAGGTGGATCGTGCCGCGCTCCTGCCTGGGCTCTGCCTGTGACACCTGGGCCTCCCCGCGTGGCGTGCAACGGAATTCCGCCGTTGAGCGTAGACCAGGCGGCCCCGCGGTGTTTCGGGAGCGGAAGGATTCGTGCGTCGGGCCGGGCCCGGGCGCGACCTCAGGCGGTGACGGCCGAGACGAGGAACTCCGGGCGCTTGCGGCGCAGGGTCGCGGCGGCGGTGACGGCGGCGTCGGGCGTCGGGTGCCAGGACATGACGGTGCCGTACTGGCTCATCTCGCTCAGCGCGACGACGGCGCCGCGGTAGACGCGGGCGGTCGTGCGGGCGTCGATCACGTGGCCCTCGTCGTCGGTCACCGTGTAGCAGTAGCGATCGTCGACCCGGTTCGCGGACATGCGGTACATCGGACGTTCCCCCAAATAACTGTTGTGCTGATCCCCGGTCGGGAACTTTAACGGCCGAGGCAGTACCACGGCGACCCTCTCGGGGCGTCAGGGTCGCGATACCAGGACGAATTCTGCCGCGCCGCAGAGGAGCCCGTGCAACCGGCTCTGTGCCGGCCCACGGTGCGGTGTCGAGGACGTGTCATCATGTGGCGCATGCATGCCCGCCGCGCCCTCGTGCGTCGCCCGAGCGCGGCCCTGGCCGGCGGCATCGTCACCCACATCGAGCGACGCCCCGTCGACGCGCAGCGGGCCCTCATCCAGTGGTACGGCTACGTCGCCGCCCTGGCCCGCGCGGGCTGGCAGGTGCGCGAGGTCCTGCCGTTGCCCGGCTGCCCCGACGGCGTCTTCATCGAGGATCAGGTCGTCGTGTACGGCGATCTCGCGGTGCTGTGCCGCAGCGGCGCCCCCGCCCGCTGGCCCGAACAGGCCGGTGTCGCAGCGGCGCTGGCCGCCGAGGGGTACCGCGTCGCGCGGATCGAGGCCCCGGGCTGTCTCGACGGGGGCGACGTGCTCAAGCACGACGGCACCGTGTGGGTCGGGCTCGGTGGGCGCACCAACGCCGACGGCGTGTGGCAGCTCGGTGAGCTGCTCGGACCGATGGGGGCCCGGGTCGTCGGCCGGCCCGTCTCCAAGGTGCTGCACCTGAAATCGGCGGTCACCGCGCTGCCCGACGGCACGGTCGTCGGGCACGAGCCGCTCGTCGACGACCCCGGCGCCTGGCCGCGGTTCGAGCCCGTGCCGGAGGAATCCGGCGCGCACGTCGTCGTGCTCGACGCCCAGACGGTGCTCATGGCCGCCTCCGCGCCGCGCACCGCCGCGATGTTCCGCCGGCGCGGGCTGCGCGTGCTGCCCGTCGACATCTCCGAGTTCGAGAAGCTCGAAGGCTGCGTCACCTGCCTGTCCGTGCGGCTGCGCGGCTGAAGCGCCGGGGGCGTCGACGCCCGAGGCGGTTCGCGCCCGGGAACGCGCACTAGCCTGACGCCACGAACCGGGTGCCGATCACCCGTGTGCGATCGGAGGGCGACATGGCCACACCCAGCAAGCCGACGGACGATCAGGAACGGGACCCCAAGCGCCCCTGGCGCATCGAAGGGCTGCCGCACAAGTCGGGCGACGACAAGCCGGACGGCCGGCGCAAGTTCAACTGGCGCTCGTTCCTGACGTTCGCGCTCCTGGTGTATCTGGGGAGCTTCGCCGTCGCCACGTTCTTCGACGCCCGCAGCGACGTGGCGACGATCCCGTACACCGAGTTCACCCAGCAGGTGCAGGCCCGCAACGTCGCGGAGGTCTACGCGCGCGGCGACACGATCCAGGGCGAGCTGCGGCAGGCCGCGACGAGCGCCGCGGACGACCAGAAGCAGTACACGCTGTTCAACACCGAACGGCCCACGTTCGCCCGCGACGACCTGCTCACCGAGCTCGAGCAGCAGGGCACGACGGTGCGGGCCACCCCCGTCGTCGAACAACGCGGCGTGCTCGGCAACCTGCTCTCGGCGTTCCTGCCGATCCTGCTGCTCATCGCGTTCTACGTGTGGATGTTCCGCAGACAGTCCTCGATGATGGGCGGCGGGCTCATGGGCGGGCGCAAGTCAAAGCCCGTCGACCCGGAGACGGTGCGGGTCACCTTCGACGACGTCGCCGGCATCGACGAGGTCGAGGACGAGATCAACGAGATCGTCGACTACCTGCGTCACCCCGACAAGTACGCCGCGCTCGGGGCCCGCGCCCCCAAGGGCGTGCTGCTCGCGGGCGCCCCCGGCACCGGCAAGACCCTGCTCGCGCGGGCCACCGCGGGGGAGGCCGGGGTGCCGTTCTTCAGCGCCAGCGCGAGCGAATTCATCGAGATGATCGTCGGGGTCGGCGCCCAGCGCGTGCGCGAACTCTTCTCGGAGGCGCGCAAGGTCGCGCCCGCGATCATCTTCATCGACGAGATCGACACGATCGGCCGGGCCCGCGGCGGCGCGCAGTCGATGGGCGGTCACGACGAGCGCGAGCAGACGCTCAACCAGATCCTCACCGAGATGGACGGCTTCTCCGGCTCCGAGGGTGTCGTCGTGCTCGCGGCCACCAACCGGCCCGAGGTGCTCGACCCGGCGCTGCTGCGCCCCGGACGGTTCGACCGCACGATCATGGTGCACGCCCCGGACGCCGCCGGGCGCGAGGCGATCCTGCGGGTGCACTCGCGGCACGTGCCGCTGGCGGCCGACGTCGATCTCGCGGCGGTGGCCAAGGCGACCCCGGGGATGACCGGCGCCGAGCTGGCGAACCTCGTCAACGAGGCCGCGCTGCTGGCGGCCCGGAGCGGCGTGAGTCAGGTGACGCAAGCGATGCTGTCCGATTCGCTGGAGAAGGTGCAGCTCGGGGCGGCCCGCAACGTCGTCATGCCCGAGGACGAGCGGCGCCGCACCGCCTACCACGAGGCCGGCCACGCGCTGCTCGGCATGCTGCAGCCCGGCGCCGACCCGGTGCGCAAGATCTCGATCATCCCGCGCGGACGGGCGCTCGGCGTCACGCTGTCGACGCCCGACACCGACCGGTACGGCTACGACGAGGCCTACCTGCGCGGGCGGATCATCGGGGCGCTCGGCGG
>JBDIAM010000109.1:0-10356 GCA_039812445.1 Piscicoccus intestinalis
TCGACCGATGGAACAACCCTAGGTGCGACCACCGACAAGCTGCGGAGCCGGACAAACGAGCTGGTCAGGAGCGCGCAGGTGGCGACACCGCAGCGTTGGCCCGGGCCCCCGCGACCGCCAGGTGTCTCCTTGGGTGGCCAGGGGGCGGGCGCCGGCAAGCGGACCTGAACCCGTCCCGGTGACGCGGACCGGCTGCGGGAGCGTCGCTGCGGCCTCGAGCAGCTACAGTCAACGCGCATGGCAGATCTCACCGAACTCCTCGCCGAGGAGGCGATCGCACTCGACGTGGAGGCGGCCGACTGGGAGGACGCCGTGCGCCGCGCCGGCGCCCTGCTGGAGCGCACCGGAGTCGCCACCGACTCCTACACCCAGGCGATGATCGACAGCGTGCACGAGCGCGGCCCCTACATCGTCGTCGCGCCCGGATTCGCCTTCGCCCACGCCCGCCCCAGCGAGGCGGTGAAGCGCACCGGCATGTCGTGGGTGCGGCTGGCAACCCCGGTGGAGTTCGGCCACCGGACCAACGATCCGGTCCGCCTCGTCGTGGCCCTGGCCGCGCACGACAGCAAGGCCCACCAGACGGCGATGGCGCAACTGGCCCGCGTGCTCGCCGACCCGGAGAAGAAGGCCGCGCTGGAACGCGCCTCCAGCCCGCAGGAGGTCATGGCCGTGCTCGGCGACAACCAGGCCCCGGGCCCGAAGAGCACGACGACGCACCGCGGCTCCACCAAGAACCACATCCTCACCGTGTGCGGCAACGGCATCGGCACGAGCATCTTCTTGAAGAGCACGCTGGAGAAGGTGCTCGACCGGTGGGGCTGGAGCTCGTACGTCAGCGTCGAGGCGACCGACACCGTCTCCGCCAAGGGCAAGGCGAAGGAGGCGGACCTCATCATGACCTCCGGTGAGATCGCGCGGGCGCTGGGTGACCTGGGGGTTCCTGTGCAGGTCATCGCCGACTTCACCAGCCACAAGGAAGTCGACGCCGCCCTGCGCGACAGCTACGACGTCTAACGCCCCGCCGCCACACGAAGGAGTGTCATGGACTGGTTGGTGACCATCGCGCAGTTCCTGGTCAACGAGATCCTCAGCGTGCCCGCCTTTCTCATCGGCATCATCACCGCGGTCGGCATGGTCGCGCTGCGCAAGAGCGCGGGGCAGGTCATCGGCTCGGCGCTGAAGGCGACCCTCGGATTCCTGCTGATCGGAGCCGGGGCCACGCTCGTCATCGCCTCGCTGGAACCGCTGGGCGCCATGATCCTCGGGGCGACCGGCGCCCACGGCGTCGTGCCGACCAACGAGGCGATCGTCGCCGTCGCCCAGGCCGAGTACGGCGCCCAGGTGTCGTGGCTGATGATCCTCGGCTTCGCGATCAGCCTCGTGCTGGCGCGGTTCACCCCGCTGAGCTACGTCTTCCTCACCGGCCACCACCTGCTGTTCATGGCGACGCTGCTCACCATGGTGCTGACCGCCGCGGGCTACGGGTCGGCGATCGTCGTCGGCCTGGGCGGCGCCCTGCTGGGCATCCTCATGGTGTCGCTGCCGGCCTTCGCCCAGCCCTGGACGCGGCGGATCACCGGCGACGACAGCATCGCCATCGGACACTTCGGCACCGCCGGATACATCCTCGCCGGCGCCGTCGGGCGCGTCACCGGCGGCGCGCGCAGCCGCTCCACCGAGGAGCTCAAACTGCCCGAATCCCTGCGGTTCCTGCGCGATTCGATGGTCGCCACCGCCTTGTCGATGGTCATCATGTACGTCGTGCTCGCGGTGCTGTTCATGGCTCGCGAGGGCACGGAGGCGGCGTACCAGGCCTTCCCCGACGGCGCGACCAACGTCGGCAACTACCTCATGCAGTCGGTGACGCAGGGCCTGCAGTTCGGGGTCGCGGTCGCGGTGATCCTCTTCGGCGTGCGCACGATCCTCGGCGAGTTGGTGCCCGCCTTCCAGGGGATCGCGGCCAGGGTGGTACCGGGCGCGGTGCCGGCCCTCGACGCGCCGATCGTTTTTCCCTACGCGCAGAACGCGGTGCTTGTCGGCTTCCTCGCGAGCTTCACCGGCGGCCTGGTGGGGCTCGGGCTGCTCAGCGTCTGGCTCAACCCGGTGTTCGGGCTGGCGCTGATCCTGCCGGGGCTCGTGCCGCACTTCTTCACCGGCGGCGCGGCCGGGGTGTACGGCAACGCCACGGGCGGCCGGCTGGGTGCGGTGTGCGGCGGGTTCGCCAACGGGCTCCTCATCACGCTGCTCCCGTCGGGTCTGCTGCAGGTGCTGGGCACCTTCGGGGGCGAGAACACGACGTTCGGCGACGCCGACTTCGGCTGGTTCGGCATCCTCGTCGGCGGAGCCGCGAAGCTGGGCGGCGCCGCCGGGCTCGTGGTCATCGCGCTGATCGGGGCCGTCCTGCTAGGGCTGGCGATCCTCTTCCAGCGCCGCGTGGTCGACGCCGGCTGGGACCCCTCGCCCCACCGCGAGAGCGTCCGCGCCACGCCGGAGACCGAGGCGAGCGGCGCCGGGACGCCCACCACCAGGACCTACGCGAAGATCCCGCCGCCGCAGGGGGCGCCGGCTCCGCCACCGCCTCCGTAGGTTCACGTCAGGGTCGCCTCAGGCGCGTCACCGCCCGCGCAACCGGCCCCGCAGCCAGGCCCAGCGCTCGATCATCCGGGCCTCGAAGCCGCGCTCCTTGGGGTGGTAGTAGTCGGCGTCGAGCAGGTCGTCGGGCAGGTACTGCTGGGCGGCGACGGAGTCGGGCTCGTCGTGCGCGTAGACGTAGTCCTCGGGCTTGCCGACCGCGCGCGTGGCCGAACCCGCCGCCCGCGAGCGCGCCGTGCCCCGCAGCGGAGGCGGTACCGCGGCCCCGCGGCCGGCGCGCACGTCCGCGATCGCCGACCCGATCGCCAGGTAGGCGGCGTTCGACTTGGGCGCCAGGCAGTTGTGAACCACGGCCTGCGCCAAGATGATTCGCGCCTCCGGCATGCCGATCTGCGCGACCGCGTGCATGGCGGCGACGGCGGTCTGCAGCGCGGTCGGGTCGGCCATGGCGATCTCCTCGCTCGCGGAGATGACGATGCGCCGGGCGATGAACCGCGGGTCCTCGCCCGCCTCCAGCATCCGCGCGAGGTAGTGCAGGGCGGCGTCGACGTCGGAGCCGCGCATCGACTTGATGAACGCGCTCGCGACGTCGTAGTGCTGGCCGCCGGCGCGGTCGTAGCGCACCGCGGCCTGCGCGACGGCCTGCTCGGCGTGCGCGAGCTCGATCTCCTGCGGGTCGTCCGCGCTCGGCAGCCCCCGCCCCGCGGCCCGCGCGTCGGTCGCCACCCCGGCCGCCGCCTCCAGCTGCGTCAACCCGCGGCGCGCGTCGCCCCCGGCCATCCGCACGAGGTGCTCCCGCGCGTCGGCCGCGAGGGTGTAGGCGCCCGCCAGCCCGCGCTCGTCGGCGAGCCCGGAGTCGATGACCTCACCGACGTCGTCGTCGGTCAGCGACGTCAGCGTGATGAGCATCGAGCGCGACAGCAGCGGCGCGACGATCGAGAAGCTCGGGTTCTCCGTCGTCGCCGCGACGAGGATGACGAGCCGGTTCTCCACGCCGGGCAGCAGCGCGTCCTGCTGGGCCTTGGAGAAGCGGTGGATCTCGTCGAGGAAGAGCACGGTCTGGCGCCCGTACAGGTCACGGTCGCGGGCGGCGGCGTCCATGACGGCGCGCACGTCCTTGACCCCGGCGGTCACCGCCGACAGCTCGACGAACCGTCTCCCGGCGGCGGTCGCCACCAGGTGCGCGAGCGTCGTCTTGCCGGTGCCGGGCGGCCCCCAGATGATCGCGGAGACGGGCCCGGCGGCTCCCCCGGACCCCTCGATGAGCCGGCGCAGCGGGCTCCCCGCGCGCAGCACGTCGCGCTGACCGCGCACCTCCTCGATGGAGCGCGGCCGCATCCGCACCGCGAGCGGCGGCCGCGTGTCGGCCTCGCCGGAGTCGGTGCGGGCATCGTCGGGGTCGCGGTCGGCGCGGGCCGCGGCGAACAGGTCACTCACCCCGACAGGCTAGATCGTGCGGGTCGGCGCCTCCGCGCCGAATCCGGCCGCCGGGCGAGAGTTCGCAGTCGGCCACGCAGGTACTACTCAAGTAGCATTGCGGTATGAAACTGAGTGTGAGCTTGACCGAGGACGACCTCATCGCCCTCGATCGCTTTGTCGAGCACGCGGGTCTCGGGTCACGCTCGGCCGGCATCCAGCAGGCGATTCGACGGCTCGGCGATGCGGATCTCGAGGACGCCTACGCCGCCGCCTGGCAGGAGTGGGACGCCTCCGGCGACGCGGAGCTCTGGGACGTCACGAGCGGCGACGGGCTGACCGATGCGTCGGGGTGAGATTCGGCTCGTGGACTTCGAACCGGTGCGCGGGTCGCAGGCGAACAAGCGGCGACCCGCGGTGATCGTCAGCAACGACCGCGCCAATACGACCGCGGTCCGACTCGCGCGGGGGGTGCTCACCGTCGTGCCGCTCACCGGCAATGCCTCGGTGATCTACCCGTTCCAGGTGCTGCTGCCGGCCGCCGGAACGGGGTTGCGACACGACTCGAAGGCCCAGGCGGAGCAGGTTCGCTCGGTGGACCTCGACCGCGTGGGCCGGATACTGGGGCGCGTTCCCGCGGACTCGCTGTCGGCGCTGGACGATGCTCTGCGGCTGCAGCTGACGTTGTAGCAACTACGTGCTACATGCGTCCGCGAGCGCCCGGCCCGTCGCCGTGCCGCTGCGCGCGACGTCGGCGGGCGCGCCGGAGGCGATGATGCGGCCGCCGCGCTCGCCGGCACCGGGGCCGAGGTCGACGACGTGGTCGGCCCCGGCGATGACGCGCAGGTCGTGCTCGGCGACCACCACCGTGTTGCCCTGGTCGACCAGCCGATTCAGCTCGCCGACGAGCAGGTCGACGTCGGCGGGGTGCAGCCCGGTCGTCGGCTCGTCGAGCAGGTACACCGTGTGCCCGCGCGGCGCCCGCTGCAGCTCGGTCGCGAGCTTGATGCGCTGCGCCTCCCCGCCGGAGAGCTCCGTGGCCGGTTGCCCGAGCGTCAGGTAGCCGAGGCCGATCGCGTCGAGCGCCGCGAGCGCCCGGGAGATGCGCCGGTCCCCCGCGAAGAACCCCACCGCCTCGCGCACGGTCAACGCCAGCACCTGCGCGATCGAACGGCCGTGCCAGGTGACCTCGAGGGTCTGCGGGTTGTACCGGCTCCCGTGGCACGTCGGGCAGGTCGCGTACGTGCCGGGCAGGAAGACGAGCTCGACCTCGACCTGGCCCTCACCGTCGCACGTCGGGCACCGGCCCTCGGCCACGTTGAACGAGAACCGGCTCGGGCTCCAACCGCGGGCGCGCGCCGCGTCGGTGTCGGCGAACAGCGCGCGCACCCGGTCGAACAGGCCCGTGTACGTCGCCAGGCAGCTGCGCGGACTGCGCCCGATGGGCTTCTGGGTGATCTGCACGACCCGGTCGACCGCTTCGACGCCCGACACGCGACCCACCCGCAGGACCGGGGCCGAATCGTCCACAGCGTCAACCGACTCCGGCTCGTCGAGGGAGGCCGATCGCACCCGCTCCCCGAGCAGTTCCCCGAGCACGTGCGTGACCAGCGTCGTCTTGCCGGAGCCGGACACCCCGGTGACCGCGGTGAACACCCCCAGCGGCAACCGCAGGTCGAGCCCGCGCACCGTGCGGATGGTGATCGCGTCGACCGCCAATACCCCGGACGCGGCGCGAGCCTCCGACGCGCTCCGCGGCACGGGCGCCGGCCGGCGCAGGTACTCGCCCGTCACCGACTCCGGCACCTGGGACAGCCCGGGCACCGGCCCGGAGTACAGCACGAGCCCGCCGTCGCTGCCCGCGCCCGGCCCGACGTCGACCACCCAGTCGGCCCGCCGCACGAGCGAGAGGTCGTGCTCGACCATGAGCACGCTGTTGCCCTCGGCGATGAAGCGGTCGAACAGCTGCGCCAGCATCGGTTTCTCCGACGGGTGCAGCCCGGCCGACGGCTCGTCGAGCACATACGCCACGCCGAACAGCCCGGAGCGCAGCAGCGCCGCGAGCCGCAGCCGCTGCAGCTCCCCGGCCGACAGGGTCGCCGCAGGCCGGTCGAGGCTGAGATGGCCCACGCCGAGCCCGACGATCGCTTCGAGCACCGGCAGGATCGTCGGCAGCAGCAGCCGTTCGGCCTCCTGGGCGGGCGTGCCGCCATCGGCGGGCAGCTCCCGCGAGCGCCCCTGCAGCCGGGCGAGCACGTCGTCGAGGCTGCGCGCGCCCAGCCGCCAGATCGGGTCGCCGAGGTAGGTGACCGACAGCGCGTCGGGGGTGAGCCGGTGCCCGTGGCACACCGGGCAGGTCGTCGTCGTCAGATAGGTCAGCGCGCGGCGCCGGGTGCGTTCGGAGGCGCTGTCGGCGATGGTGTGCCGCAGGTAGCGGGCCACCGAGCTCCATTTGCCCTCGTAGGGGGCCTGGAGGCGGCCCGCCTCCCGCACGGGATGCACGGTGACGGTGGGCTGTTCGTCGGTGAACAGGATCCAGTCGCGGGTCGCGGCGGGCAGGTCGCGCCACGGGGCGTGGATGTCGACGCCGAGGGTCGCGAGGATGTCGCGGTAATTCTTGCCGAGCCACGCCCCCGGCCACGCGGCGACGGCGCCGTCGGCGATGCTGAGCGACGGATCGGGCACGATCGATGCCTCGGTCGGCTCGTGCAGCACCCCCGAGCCCTGGCAGCGCGGGCACATCCCCTCCACGGTGTTCGGGCTGAACGCGTCCGAATCCAGCCGTCCCCCAGGCAGATCGGTGTGCCGTGCGCGCACTTCGTCGGGGTAGTCGCCGGCCCGGGAGTACAGCAGCCGCACCGCGTTCGACAGCGTCGTCAGCGTGCCGACGCTCGAGCGCGCCCCGCCCGCGCCGCGGCGCTGCTCCACGGCGACGGTCGGAGGCAGCCCGGTCACCGACTCCACGCGCGGGTCGGTGGCGCGGGCGATGAGGCGGCGCGCGAAGGGAGCCACCGACTCCAGGTAGCGGCGCTGGGCCTCGGCGTGCAGCGTGCCGAACGCCAGCGACGACTTGCCGGAGCCGGAGATGCCGGTGAACGCGACGAGCGCCCCGCGCGGGCACGACGTGCCGACGTTGCGCAGGTTGTGCAGGCGAGCGCCGCGCACCCGCACGACGTCGGTGCCGGCCCCGCGCCCCGCGGCGGGCTCGACGGGGTGCCCAGCAGCCCCCGTCACAACACCACGTCGAGGTCGCCGAGCCGGTCGGTGCGGGCCATGTTCTCGCGGTAGTCCACGGGACACACGATGACATGCATGCCCCCGTCGTCCGGCGCGGCCCACGCACCCGGGTCCGAGGTCGTGGACGGCGCCGACGTCGAACCGGCAGTGAGCACCTTCGTTGTCGCACGTGCCCGCCACATGCGGCAGTCGGCGCAACCGGGTGTCTGCGCGGGTTTCGCCATATTGACGATCGCGTCGCCGGGGCCCGGCCCGCTCCAGGATCGTGACCTGCGCTTTCGCGAGGCGTTGCGATGTGGCGCTCGCTCGCGGTCGTCGAAAGGGCTGTGTGGATCGCGGTGACCGAGTGGCTGCGAGTTCAACCTGACCCTCGCCGCGTCGGCGACCCCGGATCGGCGGCCGCAGTGACACGATCTGCGGGTGAGAATTCGCGCCGTGACCAGCCGCGACGACCTCGTCGCGGCGACCGGGGGCGATGACGCCTTCGCGCGCCTCGACCCGCCCGCGCGCCTCGCCGGCTGGGTGCTGACCGGCCGGGTCGAGGCGAGCGAGCACGCCGTCGCGTTCGTGCGCACCTCGGCGCGACGCGCCCCCAGCCTCACCACCTGGGGGCCGGGGGTCACGGTGCTCCTGCGGGCGCTGCGGGACGCCGGCGAGACGGGGCGCCACGACGTCGCCTCGGTGACCGTGCCGACTCGTGTCGCCGGAACCGCCGGAACCGCCGGGGCCGGCGGGACCGCCGCCGACGTCTTCGATCTCGGCGACGGCGGCGACTGGCACTGGGCCTGGACCGACCGGGCCCCCGCGCCGGCCCCGGGCGAGGCCGACCTCGTCGAGCTCGACGACCACGCCGACGCCGCCCGCCTGGAGGCCTTCGGGTTCGCGCACAACCCGTTGTTCGAGGGCTTTCCCGGCACCGGCCAGTCGACATCGTGGCTCGCGGCCCTCGCCGACGACGGCAGCCTCCTCGCCTGCGGCGCCGTGCAGCGATTGCCGTCGGGGGTCGCGCATCTCGGCGGCATCGTCGTCGCCCGCCACGCCCGCCGCCGCGGCCTCGGCCGGGCCGTCAGCGCCGCCCTCACCCGGCGGGTCGTCGACACCGAAGGCGTGTGCACCCTCGGCCTGTACGCCGACAACACCGCGGCCCGGGCGCTGTACGCCTCGCTCGGCTACGTCACCGACAAGCGCTGGACGAGCCGGCGGCTGCGGACACCCCACCCGTCGATCTAGGTCGGTCTAGGTTGGGCTCATGAGCGTGGCGCGCATCAACGGCGGCGGCATCGGCTACGGCGGCGACTACAACCCCGAGCAGTGGCCCCGGCAGGTGTGGGACGAGGACGTCGACCTCATGGCCCGCGCCGGGGTCACGTTCGTCACCCTCGGCGTCTTCTCCTGGAGCTGGATCGAGACCGCCGACGGCGTCTTCGAGTTCGGCTGGCTCGACGACGCGATGGACCTGCTGCACGAGCACGGCATCGCCGTCGACCTCGCCACCGCCACCGCGACCCCGCCACCGTGGCTCACCCACGCGCACCCCGAGGTGCTGCCGGTCGACGTCGAGGGCCGCACCCGCTGGCCCGGCAGCCGGCAGGCGTGGTGCCCGAACTCGCCGGTCTTCGCCGCCAGGGCCGTGCGGCTGGCCGGCGAGATGGCGCGCCGCTACGCCGACCACCCGGCCCTGGCGATGTGGCACGTCTCCAACGAGTACGCCTGTCACAACCTGCCGTGCTACTGCGACCGGTGCGCGGCCGCGTTCCGGCGCTGGCTGCACGAGCGCTACGGCGGGCTCGACGCGCTCAACGACGCGTGGGGCACCGCGTTCTGGTCGCAGCGGTACACCGACCTGGAGCAGGTGCTCCCGCCGCGGCTGACGACGACGATCCCCAACCCCACCCACGTGCTCGACTACCGGCGGTTCTCCTCCGACAGCCTGCTCGCGCTCTACCGCGCCGAGGCGGCGGCCGTGCGCGAGCACTCCCCCGACATCCCGATCACGACGAACTTCATGACGATGCGCCACTTCGACCACCTCGACTACCACCGGTGGTCCGAACACGTCGATGTTGTGTCAACCGACCACTACGTCGTGAACACGTGGCCGCACCCGCGCGCGGAGTTGGCGTTCAGCGCCGACCTCGTGCGCGGCATCGCCGGCGGCGACCCGTGGATCCTCATGGAGCACTCGACGTCGGCCGTCAACTGGCAGCCGACGAACCCGGCGAAGGCGCCCGGCCAGACGCTGCGCGACTCCCTCGCGCAGGTGGCCCGGGGCGCCGACACCGTCGGCTTCTTCCAGTGGCGGCAGTCGCGGGCGGGCGCCGAGAAGTTCCACTCGGCGATGGTGCCCCACGCCGGGCCCGACAGCGCTCGCTTCCGGGAGGTGTGCGAGCTCGGCGAGCTGCTCGGGCGCCTGAAGAAGGTCGCCGGGAGTCGGGTCGCCGCCGACGTCGCGATCCTCGTCGACACCCAGGCGCGCTGGGCGATGGAGGGCCCCGCGATGCCGAACTCCGCGCTTGCCTATCTCGACACCCCCGAGGCGGTGCACCGGGCGCTGCGCTCGCTCGGGGTCACCGCGGACGTCGTGCACCCCGGCTCCGACCTGTCCGGCTACCGGGTACTCATCGTGCCGACCCTGTACACCGTGCAGGCCGCGCACGCCGAGGCGGTCGTGGCCGCCGCGACTGCCGGGGCGCACGTGCTCGTCACGTTCTTCTCCGGCATCGCCGACCCCGACGACCACGTGCTGCTCGGCGGCTACCCCGGCGCGTTCCGGGAATTGCTCGGGGCGCGCGTCGAGGAGTTCTTCCCGCTGCTGCCCGGCGAGACGGTCACGCTGACGGGCCTCGACGACGCAGCGGGAGCCGGGTGCCTGTGGAGCGAGGATGTGACCCTGCCCAGCGACAGCCTCGACGCCCCCACCGCCACGGTCGTCGCCACGTACGCGGACGGCCCGCTGGTCGGGCGCCCGGCGGTCACGCGCCGCGAGCTCGCCGGTCAGTCACTTGCCGGAAGGGCCGATGACACCGGCGGCCCGGGCGTCGCGTGGTACCTGTCGACGCTGCCCGACGACGCGACCCTGCGCGACCTGCTCGCCGAGGTGCTCGCCGGGGC
>JBDIAM010000110.1:0-10344 GCA_039812445.1 Piscicoccus intestinalis
GCCCGGCGGTCAGGGGCAGGGCGAGGGGCGGCGTGCTCAGCGCAGCAGCGCGACGAAGGTTCCGGCGATGATCGCCGAGGTGATGACGCCGCTGATGTTCACGCCGAGGGCGGCGGGCATGATGATCGCTTGCGGGTTGTCGTGCGTCGCGATCTTCTGGGCCACCTTGGCGGTCGTCGGCACGCAGCTGACGCCGGCGATACCGATGATCGGGTTGATCTTGCCTCCGGTGGCGAAGTACATGACGTAACCGCCGATGATGCCGCCGATGCCGGAGACCAGCAGGGCGAGCATGCCGAGCAGCAGCAGAATGAGCACCTGCGGGTTGAGCAGGGTGCTCGCCTCGCACAGCACCCCCAGGGTCAGGCCGAGGAAGAACGTCGCGCCGTAGAGGAAGACGTTGCTCAGCAGGTCCTGGAACTGCGTGATGCCCGCCTCCCGCACCGCGACCCCGAGGAATAGCGACAGGAACAGCGGCGCCGCCACGGGGAACAGCACGCACAACAGCGTGCTGGCGATGACCGCGAACGTCAGCTTCTGCCCGGAGGTGATCGGCTTGTGGCCCGTGGGCTCCATCGGCAGCCCGCGCAGCCGGGCCGGGATGAGCGCCCGGATGAGGTAGGGGTACCCGCCGTACGTCAGGCCGAGGTAGAGGTAGCCGACGACGGTGATCGGCACGAACAGCTCCGGCGCCAGCACGAGCGAGGTGAACAACACCATCGGGCCGTCGGCGCCGCCGATCGTGGCGACCGACGCGGCCTGCGGGGCGGTCATGCCGAGCGCGAGTGCCAGCGGGTACACGACGAACGTGCCGGCCTCGGCGAACAGCGCGATGATCATGCTCTGGAACGGGCGTTCCATGACGTAGCCGACGTCGAGCAGCACCCCGATGCCCATGAACACCAGGCACGCGATGAGACCGTTGCTGAACATCAGCGTGTAGATGGGCTGCAACCAGTCCAGCTGCAGGGTCGTGACGACGTCTTCGGTGGAACTGACGAGCGGGTCGATGAACAGTGTGCCGGTGCGGCCCCCGTCGAGCACGAGCACGCCGGCGTTGACGGCCGACATCCCCAGCCCCATCGGGATCATCAGCAGCGGCTCGAGGACTTCCTTCTTGCCGAGGTAGACGAGCAGGAATCCCAGGAAGATCAGCACCACGCGGCCGATCGCCACTTGCGGTTCCTGCATGAACAGGGTGCCCAGTCCCTGGAACAGCTCACCCAGGCCGGTGGAGCGGCCGTCGGCCAGCGGCGCGAGCGCGATCATGGCGGCTCAGCCGAGCGTCAGCACGGTCTGGCCGGCCAGCACGGTGTCGCCGACGGACAGCTCGATCGAGGAGACGGTGCCGCCCTCGTTGACGACGAGCGGCGTCTTCATCTTCATGGCCTCGATGATCGCCACGGTGTCGCCGGCGGCGACGGACTCACCGACCTTGACGAGCACTTCCACGACGACCCCGCTCATCGAGCTGACGACGGCACCGGGACCGCCGGCCGGTCCGCCGGTGGCGGGCGGAACCGCGACGGCCGAAGCGGGCGGGGGCGTCGACGACGGCCCCGGCTCGGTCGTGGGGGAGGCTGCCATCGCGGGCGAGGAGCCGGCGGCCATGGTGCCCGGAGCCGGGTACAGCGAGTTGTCCGAACTGGTGAGGTCTTCGACCGTGACGTCGTAGGCACGTCCCTCGATCGTCACGCGCAGTCGCCTGAGCATCGTCGTCTCCTTCTCGTTCTAGCGAGCCGATGGCCCGGCGTTGTGCGAACCTCGGTGGGCGGCCCGGGCTTCGGACGTCCACCCCGATCCCTGATGTGCCGGTTCGATGTGCACGATCTGGGGTTCGTCGAAGACCGCCGACACGGCCGCCGCAATGGCGGCCACGTGGTGGGCGGGCAGGAAGCCCTCGCCCGGTGCGGCCGCGGGTACCTCCGCGGCCGGAGCCGGTGTGGCGGCGGCGGGTCGCTCGCGCCCGAGCAGGGCGTCGATGACCTTGATGACGACGGCCACCACGAGCGAGACGATCATCGCGATGAAGGCGACCGTGAAGGTCTGGATCAACACGTCCACGGCGGTCTCCTCACAGCGGGATGTTCCCGTGCTTCTTGGCGGGGCGTAGTTCTCGTTTGGTGAGGTGCTTACGCAGCGTCAGCGACAGCGCGGCCCGGGTCTCGCTGGGCTCGATGACGTCGGTGATGTACCCGCGCTCGGCCGACAGATACGCGGAGGTGACCTCGGTGCGATACACGTTGAGCAGCTCGGCCCGGGTGGCCGCCGGGTCGTCCGACTCCTGGATCTGCTTGCGGTAGAGCAGGTCGACCGCGCCGTCGGCGCCCATCACCGCGATTTCGGCGTTGGGCCAGGAGTAGACGGCGTCGGCGCCCATCTCTTGGCTGCACATCGCCAGATAAGAGCCGCCGTACGCTTTCCGCAGGATGACGGTCACCTTGGGCACCGTGGAGGAGGCATACGCGAACAGCATCTTGGCGCCGTGGCGGATGATGCCGCCGCGCTCCTGCTCGATGCCCGGCAGGAAGCCGGGAACGTCGACGAGGGTGACGAGCGGGATGTTGAAGGCGTTGCAGAACCGCACGAAGCGGGCGCCCTTGTCGGCGGCGTCGATGTCCAGGGAGCCGGCCAGATGCATCGGCTGGTTGGCGATGATGCCGACGACCATGCCTTCGATGCGCGCGAACCCGATGATGAGGTTTCGAGCGAACTGGGCCTGGATCTCCAGGAGACGCCCGTCGTCGACGAGGCGGGAGATGACCGAGCGCACGTCCATCGGGGTGCTCGGGTCGTCGGGAACGAGGTCGTTCATCTGGTAGTCGCGGCCGAGGTGCAGGTCGGCGTCGAGGTGGTGCGGCGGGTCCTCGGTGTTGTTCGAGGGCAGGTACGACAACAGCTCGTGGACGATGCCGAGCGCCTGTTCCTCGTTCTCGGCCACGAAGTGCACGTTGCCGCTCACCGCGGCGTGCATGGCCGCGGACCCGACGTCGTCCATCGTGGTCTCGCGTCCGGTGACCGACTTGATGACGGCCGGTCCGGTGATGAACATGTGCGCGTTGTGCCGGGTCATGATGATGAAATCCATGAGCGCGGGGGAGTAGGCGGCGCCGCCGGCGCACGGCCCGCAGATCACGGCGATCTGCGGGGCCACGCCGGACATGAGCACGTTGTTGTAGAACACGTCGCCGTAGCCCGAGAGCGCGTCGACGCCCTCCTGGATGCGCGCGCCCCCGGAATCCTGGAAGGCGACCAGCGGCACCCCCGTGTGCATCGCGAACTTCATGAGTTCGACGATCTTGTGGGCGTGCACCTTGCCGAGGGTGCCGGCCGCCACGGTGAAGTCCTGGGCGAAGCCGGCGACGAGACGTCCGTCGACATAGCCGGTGCCGGTGACGACGCCGTCGGCGGGCATCGACTTATCGCCGAGTTCGGTGGACCGGTGCTTGGAGTGCATCCCGGTCTCCTGAAAGCTGCCGGGCTGGAACAGCCTGCCCAGGCGTTCGCGCGCCGTGAGCAGACCCTTGTCGCGGCGACGAGCGAGCTTCTCCTCACCGCCTCCGGCCCGGATGGTCTGCCTTCGGCTGTGCAGCTCTTCCAGCTGCTGCTCGGACAGCGACACGTCGACCTCCAGTCGTGGGGCGCGACACCAACGTCGCGGGTGGCAGGCTGGGCATGAGGTTACGGAAGTGACGCACACCATATCGGGACTTAGGTCGCTCCATCTTGGTTTTTGCTGTCCGGTTTGCGGCCTGCCCAGTGGTGTGCTCGGGGGCGTCGCGAACGATCGACCGGCCGGCACCGTTTAGCCTGGATGAGTTGTCCGGTCCGCACCGGCCCTACGTCCGCCACCCAGTCGCAGTAGCCAGGAGTCCGCCCGTGCCGAAGATCGTCGATCGCATCCTGCGAGCAGGTGAGGGTCGTGTCGTCAAGCGACTCGAGGGCATCTCGAACCAGGTCAACGCGATCGAAGAGGATTTCGAGAAGCTCACCGACGCCGAGTTGCGCGCTGAGACCGATGTGTTCAAGGAGCGGGTCAAAGACGGCGAATCCCTCGACCGACTGTTGCCCGAGGCGTTCGCGGCGGTCCGTGAGGCGAGCAAACGGACCATCGGCAAGCGTCATTTCGACGTGCAGATCATGGGCGGTGCCGCGCTGCATCAGGGGAACGTCGCCGAGATGAAGACCGGTGAGGGCAAGACCCTCGTCGCGACCCTGCCGAGCTATCTCAACGCGCTGACCGGCAAGGGCGTGCACATCATCACCGTCAACGACTACTTGGCGCAGTACCAGTCCGAGCTGATGGGCCGAGTGCACCGCCTCCTGGGCATGGAGACGGGCTGCATTCTCAACACGATGAACCCCACCCAGCGCCGGGCGGAGTACGCCAAGGACATCACGTACGGCACGAACAACGAGTTCGGGTTCGACTACCTGCGCGACAACATGGCCTGGCAGCCGCACGAACTCGTGCAGCGCGGGCACAGCTTCGCGATCGTCGACGAGGTCGACTCGATCCTCATCGACGAGGCCCGCACGCCGCTGATCATCTCCGGCCCGGCCGACCAGGCGACCAAGTGGTACGTGCAGTTCGCGCGCATGGTGCAGTTTCTCGACCGGGGCGACGGCGGAGACCGGATGCGCGGCATCCCGCCGCACGGCGACTACGAGGTCGACGAGAAGAAGAAGACGGTCGGTCTGCTGGAGCCCGGTATCGAGAAGATCGAGGACTTCCTCGGCATCGAGAACCTCTACGAGGCGGCCAACACCCCGCTCATCGGTTACCTCAACAACGCGATCAAGGCCAAGGAGCTCTTCAAGCGCGACAAGGACTATGTCGTCATGAAGGGCGAGGTGCTCATCGTCGACGAGCACACCGGCCGCATGCTGCCGGGGCGCCGCTACAACGACGGCATGCACCAGGCCATCGAGGCCAAAGAGGGCGTGCAGATCCAGAACGAGAACCAGACGCTGGCGACCATCACGCTGCAGAACTACTTCCGCCTCTACGACAAGCTCTCCGGCATGACCGGTACGGCTCAGACGGAGGCGGCCGAGCTGCACCAGATCTACAAGGTCGGGGTCGTGCAGATCCGCACGAACATGCCGATGATCCGCGCCGACCAGCCCGACCTCGTCTACCGCACCGAGAAGGCCAAGTTCGACGCCGTCGTCCAAGACATCGTCGAGCGGCACCGCCGCGGGCAGCCGGTGCTCGTCGGGACGACGAGTGTCGAGAAGAGTGAGTACCTCTCGACGCAGCTGCGCGAGCACCACGTGCGACACAACGTGCTGAACGCCAAGCAGCACGAGCGGGAGGCCTCGATCGTCGCGGAGGCGGGCCGCAAGGGTGCCGTCACCGTCGCGACGAACATGGCCGGCCGCGGAACGGACATCATGCTTGGCGGCAACCCGGAGTTCCGGGCGGTCACCTCGCTGCGCAACCAGGGCCTGTCGCCCGAGGAGACCCCGACCGAGTACGAAGCGGCGTGGGACGCGGCTCTGGAGCATGCGGAGCAGGACGTCGCGACCGAGCACGACGAGGTGACCGAACTCGGCGGCCTGTACGTGCTGGGCACCGAGCGGCACGAGTCGCGACGCATCGACAACCAGCTGCGCGGACGCTCGGGTCGTCAGGGCGACCCCGGGGAGAGCCGGTTCTATCTGTCGCTGCAGGACGACCTCATGCGGATGTTCAACGCCGGTCTCGTCGACCGGTTCATGGCGTCCGCCAAGCTCGACGACTCGGTACCGATCGAGTCCAAGCTCGTGTCGCGCTCGATCCAGAGCGCCCAGACCCAGGTCGAGGGGCGCAACTTCGAGATCCGCAAGAACGTGCTCAAGTACGACGACGTCATGAACACCCAGCGCAAGGTGATCTACGAACAGCGGCGCCGCGTTCTCGAGGGTGAGGACCTGCACGAGCAGGTGCGCCACTTCATCACCGACGTCGTCACGTCGTACGTGCGCTCGGCGACCGCGGTGGGCTTCGCCGAGGACTGGGACCTCGACGCGCTGTGGTCGGCGCTGCGGGAGCTCTACCCGCTCTCGATCACGCTGACCGAACTCGACGAGGCCGCCGGCGGCCGGCAGGGCGTCAACGCCGACATGCTCACCGAGGAGCTGGTCTCCGACGCCCAGCACGCCCTCGATGCCCGAGAGGCCCGGCTCGGTCGCCGCGTCATGCGCGAGGTGGAGCGAAGGGTCGTGCTGTCGGTGCTCGACCGCAAGTGGCGTGAGCACCTGTACGAGATGGATTACCTCCAGGAGGGCATCGGCCTGCGCGCGATGGCTCAGCGTGACCCGGTCGTGGAGTACAGCCGCGAGGGCTACGCGATGTTCCAGGCGATGATGGCCGGTATCAAGGAGGAGTCGGTCTCCCACCTGTTCAACGTCGACGTGCAGATCGACGAGAGTCAGCTGCCTCCGGAGAACGAGAAGGACGAACTGGCGGCGGAGCCCGACCTGGGCCTGGAGGCGGCCGGCCTGAGCGAACACCGCCCCGGCCAGCTGCACTACAGCGCCCCGGGTGAGGGTGGCGAGGTGCAGGAGCGCGACGACTCCGGCTCCCAGGAGTCGCCGGGCTCGGGTGGCGCGGGCGGTTCGGCGGGGCCGAACCGGCCGGCCAGGTCGGGCGGGTCGAACGGGTCGCAGGCCGCGAACGGCGCGACGGTCGGCGACGCAGAACGCACCCCGGAGCCGGTGGGCATGTCCCGGCGCGACCGGCGGGCGGCGGCCCGCGGCAAGGGCAAGAAGAAGGGCTGATCGGGGCACGGCTCACTCGACGATCTGGAGTTCGGTGACGAGCCAGCGGCCGTCGACGCCGGTCATCCGCATGGCGACCGCCTGAGCGCGGTGCCCGTCGAACAGCACGACGCTGGCGTCGACCACCCCGTCTCGCGGTTCGCTGGCAACCACGGCTCGCACGCGGGTGGGCCGCACCGGTGCCAGGTGGCGGCGGGCGGCGGTCGCCCGGCGTCGCACCATCGACTCGTAGACCGGCGGAGCGACGAACCGGGCCAGCTGCGTCGGGGATCGCAGGCCGCTGACCACCTGATGGGTCGTCAGCGCCATCTGACCGGCCCAGCCGCGAGGTTCGGGCAGATCGACGGTCGAGGTGGGGCGCGGGCCGAAGTCGTCGCGGCGCGTAACTGCCCGCAGGTGGGCCGGCCCTCCCGGCGCCCATCGACCGCGCGAGCCGGGAACGCGAGCGGGATCGGCGGTCTCGGCCGTGCCTGAGGGCTCGTGCCCACCACGGTGTTCCGACTCCGCGGTTCCGTCGGGGCGGGCTGCGGTGCCGGACGCGGCGGCGGTCGCGGAATCGGCCGCGCGGGTGGCGCCGGTCGGCACGAGCAGGAGCATCGGCTGGTGGTGATCCGGGTCGACGCGATCCGTCGGTCCATGGACGGGTGCGGGTTCGCGATCCGGCACTGGCCGCACCCGCACCGACGTCAGCGGACGGGTCGATCGACCGGGGACGGGGGCGGAGTTCGGTGGCGTGCCTTGCTCGCCCGTCTCACGCGCCCATCCTGGGAGCGGTTGCGTCGTCATCGAACGGCCCTCATCGTCGTGCCCTCCATGGCTCGAGGTGCTGCCTGCGTGCTCATGACGATAGCCATTTGACGACGTTTGCTATCAGGTAATGCTGTTCGCTGTGGATAACTGTGTCTGCGTGCGCGGGTGCGCGGGGTCGGTGGGGCTGGTCGCGGGGCTAGCGTTGGTGGCCGAGGAGGGCGCATGCGCTGGGAACGGCTCATCGAGGAGATCCAGGCCCGCATCGATCAGGAGGAGGCGGATCGGCGGGCCGGGGAGGCCGCCGAGCTCCAGCGCGCCGAGCGGGCGCGACTACGTCTCCCGACGCGACTGCGGGCACAGGTGGGCGGACGGGTGCGGGTCGTGCTGCGACAGGGGCGCCTGCTCGACGGGGAGATCGCCGACGCCGGGTCCGACTGGGTGACGATCGCCGGTGACCCCCGTGGCGCAGTGGTCGTACCGGTGGGGGCCATGGTGCAGATCGATGGTCTTCGGTGGGAGTCCGGCGCGGAGTCGATCGTCGCGTCGCGGTTGGGATTGGGCTACCCGTTGCGGCGCCTGGCCCGAGACCGCACGGTCGTCGAGGTGGAGGACGTGCTCGGCCGACAGATCACCGGCACGATCGACGTGGTCGGCGCGGATTCCTTCGAGCTCGCCGCCCATTCGCGCCTAGTGCCTCCACGCCGGGCGAATGTGACGGGCCGCCCGACGATCCCGTTCGCCGCCGTCGTGTGCATCACCGCCGTGGGTCCCGCTTGACGCCGCGGCGGGTACGTCGAATCCGCCCTCACTCGTGACAGGTGCTGCGTGGTTCCCCCGTCGGAGGGCCTGGGATAGCCGTGCTGGCGATCGTTTCGCCACATTGGCTACCGCGTCGAGTGACTCGGTCGCGCGGCAGGCTCGTGACCTGCGGCTTTATCGCTCGACGCCGGAAGGTGCTTCATCGGGATCGTCGATATGGCAACTCCCGGGCCGGTGTCCGCTCGACGAGGTTGTCGGTGTGCTCGGGCGACGCGTCTCCATCGACGCTTTCGGTGCCGTCGGGCGGGCGTCCGCGCCGAGGCATCCGGTGGGGTCCGGTGACAGCCACGGCGATTCCTTCGGGGCCGCCGCGGGACGCGGCGCGCACGCGCGGCAGCGGCCCGCCGGTACGTCACTCCTGGTCGTGCTCGGCCGTCCCGGCGTAGGGGTGGGAGGTGACGAAGTCGCGGGTCTCGGAGTATTTGCGCTGGATGAACGCCTCGAGCTCGCTGGCCTCCACCCGCCACTGGCCACGCCCGCCGATGCGGATCGCGGGCAGGTCGCCCGAGCGGACCAGCGCGTACGCCTGCGAACTGGAGATGTTGAGGACCTCGCACACGTCCGGCAGCTGGAGGAATCGCTGGGCCATCACATGTCCTTCATCGCCGTGACTCGTGTGCGGTCTCGAATGCGGTGCTCATTGCGAGCGTCTTCGATTCTAGGGGAGCGGGGCCCATCTGCCGAGACGCCCGACTCTGCCTGTGGATGACGGGGGCCCGTTGCCGCTGGAGCCGGACAGTCGCTGAGTCGCTTGGGATATGACCTAAATCACATTCTTGAGCATTGGTGAACATTCCTGCCCTGCAGGGAGTTTCGTGAACCGCGTCAACTATTCTGAATACTATTGGCGCACAATGGTATTCAGTAATCATAACGACTGCACAACAAACGTATGTTCGATATCCTGGTCGCATGGACTTCACTCCTGATGTCGGCGTCTCCGACCGTGCTTCGGCGCCGGCCGGCGACGTTGAAGTGTCGGGAGGCGGGGCGCCGACGCCGGTCGGGGAGGCGCTGCTGGCGCAGGTGCGGGCGGCTCGTGTAGCGCTGTCGGGGTTGCCGGGGCTGTTGTCGCGGGTCGGATCTGATGAGTTGCCGGAACTGGCTGCCGCGGCGGCTAGTGCCGTGGCGGCGGCGTGTGCCGCTCAGGCTGCGGTCGTGTTGGAGGCTGATGACCGTGGGGTCATCGCGGAATCGGATCACCCGCGGGTGCCCGCGTGGGTGCAGCAGTCCCACGTCGAGGCGGGAGTGCCCGTCTCGCCGAGCCGAGCCCGGGCGTTGGGGACGCTGGCGCGGATCTGTGATCGGCAGGACGCGGCGCCGTTACGCGAGGCGGTGCTGGAGGGCCGTGTGACGGTCGAGGCCGCCGAGCTGCTCGCGGCGACCTATCGGCGACTGCAGGGCTCGATCACCGTGAAGTCCTGGGACGGGGTCATAGACGCGCTGATCGGCCTGGCCGCGCACGGGGTGACCCGGCGTGAGCTGGCCGCGATGGAAGAGCAGCTGATCGGGCAGTACGGCACCGAAGGCGAGTACCAGGAGCGCGAACGACGGTACGAGCGGCGCGATTTCACGGAGCTGACCTTGAACCCGCGCACCGGGATGTACGAAGGTCGCGTTCGGCTCGACCCCGCGTCCGCGGCTGTGGTGATCGCCGCGATCAACGCGCTGAGCACGCCGCGACCGACCAAGCCCGCCGGCGACGTGAGTGCCGGGGAGGCCGGCGCCGACGGCTGTAGCGGCGTGAACGGCGCTGCCGGCGCTGACGTCGGCGGCGAGGGCGATCGCATCGACGCGGCCGCCGCGGGCCAGCCTGAGCCCGACCTGCGGACCGCGGGCGAACGCCGCGCCGACGCGCTCGTCGCGTTGGCCGCCCACGCCGCGGTCCCGGACAAGAACACGCCAGGCAGCGGCTCCAAGGCCAAGGTCGTCGTCACCATCAAGCTCGCCGACCTGGTCGCCGGGCTCGAATCCGAGGCGCTACCGGGAGTGTTCGCCGACCTCGTGCGC